>CAIVHG010000021.1 GCA_903905655.1 uncultured beta proteobacterium
CCCTGTTATGCACTGAATGAGTGGATCGTCCTCAACGGTGGTTTGGGCTTAGTCACCGGCAAGGTGGTGGATACCGGCGGATCAATTGTCATTCACGCGTTTGGTGCAATCTGTACGTCCTAAACATCTTCCGCCGTCGTGAAAAAATCTCACAGCGCCTCACACACAGAATTTCAGACACCCCCCTTGACCACGGCTTCTATGGCGATAAACAACCCCCTGTTTTCTACTATCACCGGCTGGCCCAAGGGGCCTGTAACCGCCTGCGCGATCAAGCGCGCCGTCAAATCGTTGCCGCCCGCAGCGGGACCGGTGAAAATGCGGATAATCTTGTTCGGATAATTCTGCGCCGCCGCGCCCGCGCCGAAAACCATCAGGCCAAACCAAAACATCAACACAAAAAAATGTAGATTCGGCATGATCCCCTCCTAAACAATAGACGCGCCCAAGGCCTAATCAAAGCTGTCGCACTGCACTTGCTCTATTGTACCCGCGATCTTCACTTCCTTTTTCGGTTGCCATTGTATCGATCCGCGCCGTGGCCGGTTTGTATGCCGCGCTTATTGGCGCACTTTACTGCATTTGTGCCGCTGGTTCCACCGTCCGCGGCCTGGCAACAGGATGCCTGCGCTAGGCGAAATCATCGTCAAGCAGCAATGGGCGTCTGGAATAGACCACCGCAATGCTGCCGCTATGCGTGATCATCAAAGGATATGGGCGGAGGTGACGATCCCGGGTGTTGGCTCCCGTGCACTGCCATCTCCGCATAGGCGAATAAGCATTATCCATAAATGCGCAACGCAGAGATCGAATCTTATCCAACCGCGCAATCCAAGCTTTATGAGCCCCAAACCATAGTACTGATCACACCTTGCTGTCTGCTTGGGGCCTGCCTGCGATTGGCAGGGACCACGCTCTGGATTTCCCAGGCGGTCGAGCATGCCGTCATTCGAGCGAATAGCCAAGTAAGTCCGGCCTATTTGACGATTTGCATTTCGACAGTAGCGGCTATCATTTAGCCATGCCACAGCACGCGTATGCAGAGCTTTCGCTTCAGGAGCTACGCAAACTTGCTGAAGGCGGCCTGTTGCACAGTCCGGATGCGGTCGCACAATATCACCTGGCACTGCGCTACGCGAGCGGCCAGGACGTAGATGCAGATGATAAGGAAGCGGCACGCTGGTACCTTCTTGCCGCCGAGCACGGTTACGCCGACGCTCAGGCCAATCTCGCGTGGGCCTATGCGAAGGGCCTGGGCGTGCCCAAGGACGAGCAAAAGGCGGTGGAATGGTACCATCTCGCCGCAGACCAGGGCCACGCCAATGCCCAGCTTAACCTGGGGTTGATGTACGCCAACGGCTTGGGTCTACTCAAGGACGAAAAAGAGGCGGCCCACTGGTATCGCCTCGCCGCCGAACAAGGCGACGCCACCGCGCAGTTCAGCCTCGGGTATATGTATGCAAGCGGCCGCGGCGTGCTCAAAGACGAACTGGAAGCCGTGCGCTGGTGCCGCCTTGCTGCAGACCAGGGCGATGCCGCCGCTCAGAACAACCTAGGGAGAATGCACGAGACTGGCTGGAGCGTACTCAAAGACGAGCAGGAAGCCGTGCGCCTGTACCGTCTGGCCGCCGACCAAGGCAACACTGATGCCCAGGCCAACCTCGGGCGTATGTACGAAAATGGCCTGGGTGTGCCCAAGAACATAGAAGAAGCCATCCGCTGGTATCGGCTTGCCGTCGCGCAGGGCATTGATCGTGCCCAGTACCGCCTCGGCCTGATCTACTCCAAACGCTCGTCCATGCCAGAAGACCAGGCCGAAGCCCTGCGCCTGTTCCAACTTGCCGCGGATCAGGGAAATCCGGCGGCGCAGTGCTCACTGGGATGGGCATACGAACACGGAAATGGCACCCATATCGACTATGGGGCGGCCGCGTATTGGCATCTGCGGGCGACGGAAAGGGGCTATCTTGACTCTTTCAATAGCCTGGGCTGGCTGCACGAAAACGGCTTGGGTGTCGATCAGGATTTCAACGCGGCTAAACGTCTATATAAAACCGCTGCGCGCAAAGGGCATAAGGAGGCAGCGGAGCGGCTGGCAAGATTGCGCTTACGCACCGGCAATGATTCATCCGATAGCGCGCATGCACATAGCTTTGCACAGACCGGCATCTTCCAGGAATTGGGAGCGCACCCGCCCTCGCAGACCGCGTCGTTGCAGCAAAATCCCATCACGGCGTTTCTCCAGGAGTCGTTTGCCCATTTCGTGGGTCTCGCAACGGTGCGCGATGAGGTGTTCCGCCAGGCGAGCTATGCGCAGATTCAGAAACTGCGCGCGGCCAAGGGTTTGCCGACGCTTGCATCGCCTTCGAAACACCTGGTTTTTCTCGGCAATCCCGGCACCGGGAAGACGGCGATCGCGCGGATCATTGCGTCTCTTTATCATCGCCTTGGTCTGCTTGAATCAGACAAGCTGGTCGAGACCGACCGCGCCGGACTGGTTGGCGCTTACGTTGGACAAACCGCCTTGAAAACCAAAGAGGTCGTGGAGTCTGCGTTGGGAGGCGTTCTATTCATCGACGAGGCGTACGCGCTGGCCAATGGCGGCGAGCGCGATTTCGGCAGAGAAGCGATCGAGACGCTGCTCAAGATGATGGAGGACCACCGCGACGAGCTGGCCGTCATCGTCGCGGGCTATGAACCCGAGATGAACTCGTTCATCAACTCCAACCCCGGGCTGGCCTCGCGCTTCAATCGATATATCCATTTTCCGAACTATACGCCGGCAGAATTGGTGACGATATTCGCCCAACTGTGCAAGCAACACTCTTATGGGCTGGAGAGCGATGCCATTCCCGATGGGTTGCGCATCATCTTTGCCCGGGAGATCAAAGCGCAACGCAATCACTTCAGCAATGCGCGGTTCGTGCGCAATCTGTTCGAGCGCGTCATCGAAGCCCAGGCGGATCGGTTGATCAGGTCCGGCAGCACTTCAGCCGCTGATCTGCAAACTATCTTGCCGGTGGACGTAAGCGGCGCGCTTGGGGAAGAATTGCCGACGGCCCACAGTTCAGCGGACAACTTCGAGGCCGTCATGCGCCGCCTTGATGCATTGATAGGACTGGAAGGCGTGAAGGAACAGGTGCATCGCCTCGCTGACTTTGTCCGCATGCAACACGCGCGTTCAAACGCCGGCTTCAAAGTCGCCGAAGGATTTTCGCAGCACCTGGTATTTTCAGGAAATCCCGGGACCGGAAAGACCACGGTCGCGCGCATCATCGCGGATCTCTATTTTGCGCTTGGAGTACTTCCGTCGCATCACCTGGTCGAAGTGGATCGATCCGGCCTGGTTGCCGGATATGTCGGCCAGTCTGCGATCAAGACGCGCGAGGTGATCGAAGAAGCAATTGGCGGAGTGCTGTTCATCGACGAGGCATATGCGCTCACTTCCACCGGTTCGCACGATTCGGATTTTGGACACGAGGTGGTCGACACTCTGGTCAAGTGCATGGAGGATTTTCGCGACCAGTTCGTCGTGATCGTCGCGGGCTATCGCGACGAGATGGCGCATTTTATCGACAGCAACCCCGGCCTGCGCTCACGATTTAGCCGCTACATCACGTTTGATGATTACCTGCCGGAAGACCTGGTCGCGATATTTTCCTCGCTCTGCGCCAGAGGTGAATACGAGCTCGATGCGGATGCGCGTTCAACTCTTTCCGGCTCGATCCAAACGCTCCGTGATGAAGGGAAGACGAGCGGGAACGGCCGCTTCGTCCGAAACCTCTTCGAAAAAATCGTCGAGATACAATCACAACGGGTGACCAAAATCAGCAATGCGCTGCAGACCGATTTAAAAAGGCTGACGCTGAGCGATGTAACCATCGCGGTTCGCGAACTCACTGGCATGACCTAAGCAGCGTTAGCGGATTCTTATCATCCCGATGCCGCTCTGGGGGTTTAGACCGATAACTTTTCCAGACAACACCTCTTGAATTTCCGGCCGCTCCCGCAGGGACACGGATCGTTGCGCCCCGCCCGCGGCAACGCCGCGGCGGACACGGCCTCGTCTTTACGCAACTGCGCCATGAACCCATCCAGCGATCCCTGCGCGCGCCACATCGCACCCATGCGCAGCAGATAGGGCGCGGTGTAGGAAAAATAGTGCTTCAGTCCCGCACACAGGTAATTCAATCCCTCCTCGCCGTCGGGCGTCTTGATGAAGCGATCCTTCGGGCACCCGCCATTACACAGGCTCAGCACTTCGCATTTACGGCAGTACGCCGGCAACTTGTCGCGCTTGTTGCTGCCGAATTCACGCAAGGCCGGCCTTTCCAGCAGCTCGGCGAGCGGCGTGTCGCGCACGTTACCGAGATGGTGCTCGCGATTCACGAAGTGATCGCAGGAATAGAAGTCCCCGTTGTGCTCGACCACCACCACGTCGCCGCAGGTCTCGCGCCAGATGCACAGGGTATGCTCCTGGCCGAAGAACGGCCGCGCCGCCTCGTCGAAATTCTGCACCACGATGCGCCCGATGTCGTTCCTGATCCACTCGTGGAAGATCGTCGAAAGAAATTTCCCGTATGCCTCCGCCGGCACGGTTTCTGGCGTAACACTGCCCTTGCCGTCGCGCATGATCAGCGGCAGAAACTGCAGATATTCGACGCCCAGATCCTTGAAAAAGCGGTAAACAGCGGCCGGCTGCAGGACGTTCAGATTGTGCACCACGCACAACACGTCGGTCTGCACGCCGTGTTGCCGCAGCATGTGATAGGCCTTGATCACCTGGCTGTGCGTCGCCTTGCCATTCTTGGCGTAACGATAGACGTCATGCAGTTCGCGCGGGCCGTCGATGCTCAGGCCGATGGCGAATCTTTCCGTCGCAAGAAAGCGGCACCATTCGTCATCGAGCATGGTGCCGTTGGTCTGCATGCCATTACGGATGCTTCTGCCCGCCGGCAGATATTTTTTTTGAAGCTCGACGATGCGCTGAAAATAGTCCAGGCCCAGCAGCGTGGCTTCGCCGCCATGCCAGGAAAAGCTGATCGTTTCGCTTGGAGATGCCGCGATGTGCTGGGAGATGTAGCTTTCCAGCAAGTCGTCCGCCATGCGGAACAGCTTGGCTTTAGGATAGAGATCCTTCTTTTCCAGGTAATAGCAGTACGTGCAATCCAGATTGCAGACTGCGGCGATGGGCTTCACCATCACCTGAAAATCCCGTGTCACCGTGGCCATCTTGCTATTCCGAATGCTCGTTAATGCCCCACCGCCCAGCGCGTTCTTTCCGTCCGGCGAAAACAAAACGCCCCCTCGAGTTCCACACTTCTATTGGCATGTGGAGATTCGAGAGGGCGCGTTTTACTGGCGCCGGGGCCGGATGATCAGGCCGGCGCGCCTCTGAGGTGCACGTCGATGAAGGCAAGTATTTCACCCCATGCCGCACGCGCAGCCCGTGCACGGTAGCGCGGGTCGTTGAACCACATGAAGGAGTGCGGCGCGTCCTGATAGAAATGGAATTCGTTCCATTTGCCCAGCCGCGTCAGCTCCGCCTGAACCTCTTTCATCTGCGCGACCGTCGAATTGATGTCTTCGGTTCCCGAGAGGCTTAGAATCGGGCACTGTATGTCTTTGATGCGCTCGAACGGAGTGGGGCCATCCGGGGCCGCCTTCATGATGCCCGCGCCGTAGGCCATCACCGCGCACTTCAGCTCCTTGATCGCAGTTGCCGCAAGAAAAGAGAATCTACCGCCCATGCAGAAGCCCACCACTCCCATCGGTCCGCCCTTGCACGGCAGCGTCTTCAGGTGCGCGATGGTGGCGTTGATGTCGGCCAGTATGCCCTTGTCCGTATAGTCGACCTTGCCAATCGCGCCCGGCGTCTGCTGCATGTAATTGGGCTGCCGGTGAAAGAACTCGGGCGCCGCCGCGACATAACCCTCCTTGTAGAGCTGATTCACGACGTCCTGCATCTGCCCGTCCACACCGCTGCCGTGCTGCGCCACGATCACCGCGGGCAACGGGCCCTCGCGCTTGGGCACCCCCATGTACACGCGCATATCCTCGCCTTCGCACTTGATAGTCTGCCAACCGATCGTCATGAATCTTCCTCGAAAATTGTTTTGAGCTTTGTAATGCCTGCCTGATGTAGTGGGCGAGCGGCCCGTACATCCATGCAGGCCGCGCTATTGGAGTTTAATGCCGACCTTTTTGACTATCTCCCCGTTTGCAGCGAGCTCGCTTTTGATGAAGGCCGCAAATTGCTCAGGTGTCATGGCTTGCGGATCGACGCCTTCCTTGTTCAGCGCCTCCTTCATCTCGGGCGTGGCGAGGACCTTGGCAATCGCCGCGTTGAGTTTTGCGATGACGTCTTTGGGCGTGGCAGCAGGCGCGAGTATCCCGTACCAGCCTATGCGATCGTAGCCGGCCAAGCCCTGCTCTTCCCAGGTCGGCACCGACGGCAAAGCAGACTGGCGCTTCGATCCGCTGATCGCAAGCGCTCTGAGCTTGCCGGCATCCATCAGCGGCAACGCCGCCGGAATGCTCGGAAACGTCATGGAGATATCTCCAGCGGCGGCAGCGGTTGCGCTGTCCGCACCGCCCTTGAACGGCACGTGCCTGATTTCGATCCCCGCCTTGAAATTGAACAGCTCGCCGGCCAGATGCGACAGGGTGCCGACGCCGGTCGATCCGAAGGTGAGTTGTCCGGGCTTGGATTTTGCGAGCGCAATCAGCTCCTTCATGTTTTTGGCCGGCAGCGTCGCGCTGACCGTGAGCAACTGCGGCCCGATCACCAACAAAGACACCGGTGCAAAATCACGCGTCACGTCATACGGCAGATCAGAGCGCAGCGCGGGCAGAACGCTGTCGGCGGCCGACACCAGCAGCAGTGTGTAACCGTCTGGGGCCGACTTGGCAACGTACTCGGCAGCGATGGCGCCGCCGGCGCCAACGCGGTTTTCCACCACTACTGACTGCCCCAGTAATGCCGGCAGTTTCGCCGATACGGTGCGCGCGGCCGCGTCCGCCTGGCTGCCGGTGGAAGGCCCCACCACCAGGCGTATCAGCCTGGCCGGATAAGTCTGCGCCAGCGCATCGGATATTCCCAGCGCGGCACACACAGCGATACCTGCAAAGGTCCACAGCGTTTTGATCATGGTTCTCCCCCTAAATTTTCGGATACTTCCCATACACCAGCAACGACCCGCTGCGCAGCATAGCGCAGTTTTTCTGATATGTCACAGCACAGGCCAGAATCACCTCGCACCGGTGCAGTTTAAGCGCTTCTCGCGATCGCCGGCCGTCGTGCTGGCCCGGACGATCGCGCATAAGGCCTTACTGAATCGGCGAGAATTTCGCCGGCACCATGATCTTGTTTTCCTGCTCGACGAATGTTTCCGGCTTGCGGCCTTCCTTGATGGCAATCGCCGCAGGCGGCCAAGCGGCAGCGGCGGCGACTTTCGCCCGTGCTTCATCGCGGGCGGCGAGTGATGCGTACGGCCAGATATGGCTCCACCGGTTGAGTCCGCCGAGTTCGGTGTACCACACCGCGAACAGCGGGCTGAAGGTGATCCGCCGCGGCATCGCAAACGCCCAGTTCTCGAGCATCAGCGGTATTTCGCCGGCTGGCAGAGTGTAGGTACGCATTTCGAATACCGGCCCCATCTTGCCCGGTTTCAGTTCGGGCGAGAATGGCGTGGGCGTCACGATTTCGGCAAACTCACGGACGATCAGGTCATTGGTTTTGGGTGCGCAGTTCGGGTCTTTCAGAACGCTCGCGCGGACACGGGCGCGCTCTTCGTGGCTTGCGTATCCCCACACGGCGATGGTCTGGTTGAGCGGCCCGATGTCGGTATGCCAGAAAACCGTGAGTTCCGAATATTTCTTGCGGTGTTCGTAGACCTCCGCGAAACGTTTTTCGTATTCCCCGACGGTCCCGGGTTTCAGACTGCTTGTTACGACTTCGTAAATCATCGGCTTCCTCTTTTCTTTGGTATGAATGGGGACAATAGCGCTCGCGGCCTCAGTCCGTCTTGATGTTCGACGCTCTTTTTATAGTGCTTCCCGGATGCCGGATTGCCTATTTCCAGTGGCTTTTGTATAAGGGACAGGAGTTTAAACCCTCCCTTTCCCCAACCGGCGACTGCGACTATATCGCCAGCCCGGCAGGCGGTCAATCGCGTGTCTGGCGCCGGCACCTGATGGGCTTGGATCGCCTTCAACCACGCGAGTGCAATATGTGCGGGCTTCATTTCCATTCGGCATGCCACAGCGTCCTATGTGGAAGCCGCGCTCTGAGCGAGCCATCGACGCGTGCGCTCGGCGAGGGTTACTGCAATCGTCGTCGCCGACTCGTGCGGCCCCCAGACGCGGGGTACCTCAACGCTGAGCACTGCATGATCAGGAAAAGCACTGAGCAGCGACCTCAGGGGAAGGCCGCCGTCGCCAGGCGCCAGTCGCGAGTGGCGGGCTTCGAGCGGAATCTCCTGCTCCGTGGGCATTGCGGCTGGGGCATCGCTCCACTGCGCGTAGGGAAGCAATGACGCATCGATCGCTCGCACCTCATCAACAGTACCACCCGAGCGAAACAGGTGTAGCGCGTCCACGCATATACCAAGATTGGGATGGCGAGCTTTTCTGACGATTCTTACCGCGTCGGCAGCAGTTCCGGCCAGCCGGTACTTCATGAATTCCAGCATCGGCCGAATCCCGTAACGTCCGGCGAGGTCGCAAAACGCCACGAGACGCGAAATGGTGAGATCCTCATCTTCGAGGTCACCTTCCGTGCGCAGCGGAAAGGTGCACAACGCATGCCGCGCCCCAAGCGCCGCACCATAGGCAAAGGCACGTTCGGAGTCTTCCACTCGCGTTTTCGGGCCCACTCTGAAGACTTCGATGTCCAGCACCTGCAGCCCCTCTCCACGAACTCGCGCCTGCAGTTCGCGCTGCGTGGCCGCATCCTCGATGAACACGGGATCGCTGACCGAAACCTGAACCAGGCGGAGGCCCGTGAATTCAAACTTGGCAGCTATCGCGGCATCGAATTGCTCTAGCGGACCGCGGGGCAGCAAAGAGAGCGGGGCAAGGGCGAGTTTGCGCATGGACTCAGCTTGTTGAAGATGGATGAAAAGTCGAATACGTGCGCCTAGCTAGTGCTAGCGACGGCGGAACGCGCACCAACAGCAATTATCCACTCGTCATGGTGAACTGGCCATGAGAGATCGAAGCGCATCGTGGATGTGCACGGGCAATGTCACCCCTTGTTCGCTCCGCTTCGCTCGTTCCGCGAAAGCGCGCTCAGAAGGAATTCGAACCGCCTCCGCGCCAGGCTGGCGAGGCAGCGCCCGGAGCTGGCTCAGCATTTCGCTCAACTGGTCGTGGAACTCTTCTCGTGGCATCAGGATGCCGGGATCCACGACGATGAAGAGAAAGCCATCGCCTATTACGTTTCCGTTCGCCCGCCGCGAGCCGGCGAGGATACCGAGCGCTTGTACGACCAGCGATAGTCCGTATCCCTTATGGCCGCCGAAGGGCAGCAGGCCCCCTTTTAAGATTTCTCGCGCTGATGTGGTGGGCCGGCCCTCCGCATCGACTCCCATCCCCTCGGGAAACTGCTTGTCGAGCATGGCGTACAAAATAACTTCGCCCCACATGGTCGAGGCAGTACCCATGTCGAAGATCAGCGGATCGGGCGTGCACGGCAATGCAAATCCGATTGGATTGGTCCCCAGCACCGGCCTTATTGCGCCCGGTGGCACGACATTGCCGGCACTAGCCGCCGTGTGAATTGCAATGAGGCCCTGGCGGGCGATGTGCTCCAGGTAGTAGGCGTTACGCCCGCTGTACCAACAATTGGACACGCCAACAATCGCCATGCCGTGTGTGCGCGCCTTTTCCGCCGCCAGGCTGGCGCCGCGGAGCACGGGCACATAGCCGACGTGATTCCCGCCGTCGATAAGCGCTGACGTCGGCGTGTCGTGAATAATTGAAACAGAATTGCACGGAAGACGAAAGTTGGGGTGATCCGCAATCGCGAGAATCCGAGGAAGCCCTGCGAACTCGTACCCGCACAACATGTTGTCGACGAGATGATCGGTGATCGTGCGAGCCTCTTCCAGCTCGAACCCCAGCCCCTGAAGCGCCGCTGCGCCAAGAGCGAGAGCGTCGGCAACGCTGAGATTTATCCGATCCGTTACGAGTTCCATGATGCTGGGTCCATGAATTGTAAATTCGCGCAGCATAAGATAGCATGATCTACCTTGCCGGCGTTTCAAACGCCTGTTCTGTGCAAACGCCTATTCTGGGGTTAATACATACTGCCGCACGGAAACGCCTTTTGACAGCTTGAGAATATAACGACTGCACGGAGGAGGATTTATGTCTGCTGCTCGCTCGTCTGTTTATGTTCTTGCATGGATGTTTCCGCTAGGCGCAATGCTCGGCGGAGATATGGCCTGCGCACAGGATTTCCCGACCAAGCAGGTGCGCGTCATCACCTCCGAAGCAGGGGGCGGCAGCGATCTACCGGCGCGCGTGCTTACGCAGGGTCTCACTCCAATTTTCGGGCAGCCCATCGTCATCGAAAATCGCGGCGGCGGCCCCATCACCGCAGCCGACGCCATGCAGAAGGCGGCGCCCGATGGCTATACGCTGCTGTTCTACGGCAATTCGCTGTGGACGCTGCCCTTGATGCGCACGGGCTTGAACTACGACATGAACAGGGATTACGCGCCGATCTCGATGGCGATCGTGACGCCCGAGGTACTCGTCGTGCATCCTTCGCTGCCGGTGAAGTCGGTGAAGGAACTGATCGCCTTCATCAAGGCCCGGCCCGGCCAGCTCAATAATTCGTCCGCCTCAGGTGGATCGGCGAATAATCTAGCGGCGGAATTGTTCAAGTCTATGGCAGGGCTCAACATGGTGCGCATCGCGTACAAAGGCCATGCGTCCGCGCTCAACGCCGTGGCCGGTGGCGAAGTGCAGGTCTTTTTCCCGGTAGTAGGCCCGGGGATGCAGTTGGTGAAAACCGGCAGGCTGCGAGCGCTGGCCGTGACCAGCGCTCAGCCGACCTCGCTGGCACCCGGCATCCCCACGGTGGCGTCGTCGGGCCTGCCCGGATATGTTTCAGTGTTTACGGCCGGCATGTTTGCGCCGGCCGGCACACCTGCCGCCATCATCTCAAAATTGAACCGCGACATCGCGCAGGTGCTGCAGCGGCCCGAGGTCAAGGAGAAGCTCTTCGGCATGGGCATGGATGCCATGGGCGGTACACCCCAGGAATTTGCGGCAGCCCTCAAGGACGAGATGAACGTGATGGGCAAGGTCATCAAGGAACGAAACATCCGCGACGACTAAAGCGCAGAACCCGATGCTAGTTGTCTGCGTCCCGGCGCGGACAGCCAGTGCATTGCGATCGCTAGGTGAGCCCCTGCGCAGCCAACAGCGGTTTGCCCGGGCCGCCGCAGAAGTGCGCGAACGCCCACGCGACATCCTTGTGAGTGCTCCTGACCGACGGCACCACGATGAAATCGAGGTAGTGCTGCACCTCCTCCGGCACCGGCCCCACCAGCACCATGCCTCTTTCCCGGCTCGCCTTGCGGATAAAGCTGACCGGCAGGAATGCGAGTTCCGTGCCCGATCCACTGAGCACCCGCTCCATGAGTTCAGGACCGTGCGGGTAACGCGTGGTCTTCGCTTTGGTTTGCTCCAATAGCCCCATCTTCCCGAGCATCTCTTCGATATAGCGGCCGGAGGTTGCAGTGGTGTAGAGAATGGCATCCGCTTCGAGGATGGCGCGCCTGAACGCAGCCATGCTGAAGATGTCGGGCACGGGCGCCGCGGGGCGGGCCATGACACCCAGCCCCACGCGGCCGATGCTGACACCGCCGTCCTCGACGTTGCCGTGCGCGCGAAAGAATATTTCCAGCGTGTCCTCCGGCTGCACCACTACGTCGAAGATTTCCCCCTCATCCATGCGCTTGATGCCCTGCGCGCCAAGGTTGTAGGCGATCTTCACCGTGTGCCCCGTCTCCTTGCGGAATGCCGCCGCGACGTGATCCAGGCCGGGATCGACCGCGCCGCCCGCGAGGGCGGTGATCTCCACCGAAGCGGCCATCGTCATCTCCTCTGAGCACCCGTCAGCATATCGGCAGCAGCGGCTCGGTGCGGGCGCGCAATTGCGGATCGTTGGCATTGAGCAGCGTGATCAGCATGATGTAGTCGCCGAACAACACGCTCAGCTCCACCAGGCCGCGTTCGCCGAAATGCTCTTTGACCATGGCAAAAGTGCCGGCGCTCACCCGATGCGTGCGAAAAAACTCGCGTCCATAGTTGATGAGGGCCAGATATCTATCTGAAACTTTCGGCAGCGCGCGGTCTTCGCGCAGCGCGTCGATCAGCGCATTGGAAATACCGGCCTTCCGGGCGGACGCGGCGTGCGAATTCCACACGTACTGACAATCAAGTTCGCGCGCGGTGACCAGGATCGTGAGTTCGACGATGTCGCCGCTAAGCGTTGATTCCTTTGTCAGGTAATCCCGCAGCTTCTCCTCCAGCCGGTAGACTTTGGGAACGTAGGCCAGAATGGAGCGCGGCCCGATGTCGGGAGCCGCACCCAGTTCCTTGACGATTTCATCGAACAGGCCGACCTGCTTTTCAGGAATCTTGTCGCGAGTTGCCACAGCTAAGCGGGGCATTGCCATTCTCCATTCATTTTAAGCGCTGGTTTGTTCATGTCATACCTCTGAATTCTGCTGCGGCTAGTAAACGGGCGGGACCGGCTTTTTCCCCTCTGAGCGAATCTCCGCATCCGTGCCGTTGAGCAGCAGGGAATGCATGTGCAATCTCCCGAACAACATGCCTAAATCCACCACGCCCGCCTCGCCGAACTGCTCTTTGGCCATGGAAAACGTCCCATAGCTCACGAAATGATTGCGATAGATCTCACGCCCGTAGTAAATGACCGCCAGATGCTTGTCAGAGAGCTTTGGAAGGTCCGTGTCGTTGAGCAGAGCCTCCAGCAGCTCGCTGGAGAATCCGGCCTTGATGGCGGGCTCGGCATGCCAGTCCCACATGAACTGGCAATCCAGCTCCTGACTGACGACCAGAAATATCAGATGGATTACGTCCTGGGAGAGCGCGGAGTCGCGTATCAGGTAATCCCCCAACTCACGATCGATCGCCCAGATACGCGGAACGCGGACCAGGATGCTCGCTGTCGCATACTTGGACAGTCCATGCTTCTTGGTGAGTTCATCAAACAGGCTACGCTGGTCCTCAGGGACTTGGTCCCGGCTTGCCGGTGACAAACGACTCATAAGCATCCTCCATACATTTTTAGCTCCTGATTATTTATTTGCCAGAACGATTTGATACCGCCACTGGTTCGCATTCTAGCAGTGCTAGCCGGCACTGCGCGGTTCACATTCTGACTTCTGCCGTCGACGGTAGCACAAATGAATCGTCAACCTTCCAGTTGAGATAAACCGCACCCCCTACATCTGCACGCCGACTCCGCGCCGTCGGATCGACCACCAGCAATCTCCCGATCGCAGTGTCCACGGCATAGCGCCAGCCTACGCCGCGATACGTCACTTCCCGAACCGTGCCCGCGAATACCGGGTCGCTGGCGGACCTCTCGGCGCTGATGCTTACACGCTCCGGACGTACCAGTAGTGTCTCGCGCTCATCGACACCGCCGGCTTTCCCGGGAATCGGGATGAAATGCCCCTCGCATACGATGCCCATCGTGCCGCCCCGCGACTCCGTCTGCCCTGAGAATAGATTGGATTCACCGACGAAGCGCGCTGCGAATTCCGTCTGCGGCCGCGCATAGAGTTCTTCCGGAGTCCCAACCTGCACCAGCGAACCCGCATCGAGCAGGCCAATGCGGTCGCCGAGCGCAAATGCTTCCTCCTGATCGTGCGTCACCACGATCGTAGTGACGCCGGACTCGCGCTGCACGCGGTGCATCTCGGAACGCAGTTCGACCCGCAACTTCGCATCGAGATTGGAAAACGGCTCATCCAGCAGCAGAATTTCCGGCTCGGTTGCCAGCGCACGTGCGATGGCCACGCGCTGCTGTTCTCCCCCTGACAGCTGCCGCGGATAGCGCTCTTCCTTGCCATGCAAACGCGTCAGGTTCAGCAGCGCTTCAACCTGGCGGCTGATTTCAGCGCTGCTGCGGCGCCGCACTTCCATGCCGAAGGCGATGTTGTCGCGCACTGTCATGTGCACGAACAGCGCATAGTTCTGGAAGACGAATCCGACATTGCGCTTCTGCATCGGTATCGCGGTGATATCGCGGCCGCCGAGCTCGATGCTTCCCGAGTCCGGCGTGATCAGGCCGCCGATGACGTTCAACAGCGTGCTCTTGCCGCAGCCTGACGGTCCCAGCAGGCAGAAGATCTCTCCGCGCTTGACGACTAGCGATACATTGCTGAGCGCACGCACGCTCTCATAAGTCTTGGTGACCCCGGCGATCTGCAGATGGTTCAGATCCTGATTGGCCTCTAGTGTCGCTGGCACAACATCTCCCGAATTTTCATCCTAATGGTTCAACTCGTTGAGTTCGCCGACCTGGCCGCCAGACAAGAGATTGAGGAGCCCGACCGAGCGATCCGCAATCGCAATGGCGATGATGGCAACGATGACCATGATCGAACTCACCGCCGCGATCAGCGGGTCCGAGCGCTGCTCGGCGTAGTTGAAGATCATGACTGGCAGAGTGGTGCGGCCCGGAACCGAGGTGAATATCGAAATCACGGTCTCGTCGAACGACAGGAGGAAGGCCATCACCGCTCCCGACAGCACCGGAGACGCCATCAACGGTAGCGTGACGCGCCTGAACACGTAGAGGCGTGTGGCTCCCAGCGTGTAAGCGGCTTTCTCGACATTGGGGTCGATGCCGGCCAATCCTCCCAGAGACAGTCGCAGCACGAACGGAAATACCACGGCCACGTGGCCGGCGATGAGCCCTCCAGGCGAAGTCGTGATTCCCAATGCAGCGAACAGCTGCAGCAGGCCGATGGCGATCACCAGGTGCGGCAGCAGCAGCGGCGCCATCACGAAGCCCTGGATGAATTTGCTGCCGCGAAAACTGTAGCGCACCAGCGCCAGCGCGCTCGTCAGCCCCAGCACGCTGGCGATGACCGCAACCGCCGCAGCCGCTTCGACACTGAACAGGAAGGCCTGAACAAAGGAACGCTCGGTGAACGCTTCAAGAAACCAGCGCAGACCCCAGTGCTGCGGTGGAAACCGGACGGAGCCCTCTGCGGTGAGCGACACGGTGACGACGACCGCGATCGGCATCACGATCAGCGCCGCCATCAGCCAGGAATAAACGCGCAGAAGGTTGAATCTCATCATGCCTGCTTCTGCAGTGTCAGTCCGGAGACGAGCATGCGGCCCACCAGCTTCGCGGAAATGTAGAGCAGCACGCCGTTGAAGGCGAGCAATATAACGCAGATCGCGAAGCCGAACGGCCAGTTATAGAGCACCAGTATCTGCTGGTTGATCAACTGCGCCAGCATCTTGTAGCCGGAGCCGCCTAGCATCATCGGCAGTACAAAGGACGTGACTGAAAGCGAGAACACCGCGAAGCATCCCGAAATGATGCCGGGCACGCTCAATGGGAAAACGATACGCCGCAATATGGTCCAGGTGCCCGCCCCCAGGCTGCGCGCGGCAGACAGCATCTTCGCATCGATGGTGCTCAGGCTGGCAACGAGAGACAGCACCATGAACGGCGCCAGCGTGTAGACCAGCCCGATCAGCACCCCAGCCCGGCTGAAGAGCAGGTTCATGTGAAAATCCGGGATCACCTGCGCAATGATCTGCTCGAACGGGTTCTTGGGCCCGATGACCAGTGTCAGAGCATAGGAACGGACGACCACGCTGATCAGCAACGGCGACAGCACGGCCAGAGCGATGTAACGGCGGGCGCGATCCGAACCGAACCTCAGGTAGTACGCAATGGGATAGCCAAGCACCAGCGCGCTCACCGCCGCGAGAGCGCCAGTGAGCGCGGTATTGAGGAGTACCCCGAGATAGAAACTATCCTCGAAGAAGCTGAGGTAATTCTCGAGCGTGTAGCCGCCCGTGCCCGTGAAGCTGGAGACGAGCAAACCGACGAATGGAAGCGCAACGAATAGAACGATGACTAGGACCGTGGGCGTCAGCATCAGCGCTGGCGCGATTGCGGTGCCCTGCCCCGGCCTGGTCGTAAGATGTTTCTGCATGCGGCCGCTTATGCTGCTACAGCACCGGCCAGCGCTCCCTCGGCCTTGCCTATGACGACATCGAGCATCGCCGTTAGCCTTCGATCTCCTTATTCCACCTCTTTATCCAGTCCGCGAGCCGCTCCTGCATTCCGTCCCAGTCGATCGAAAGCACCTTGCCCTTTGCGGCGTAAAACACTTCAAGATCCCTGGGAACGCTGATACCACCCACTACCGGCGAGTAGCCCACCTCGGTCGGCATGCAAGCTTGCACTTCCTTGGAGAGCATCCAGTCGACGAAAGCTGCCGCTGCTGAAGGATGCGGCGCATCCTTGATGATTTCCAGATGTATGTTGCTGGCGACCACCCCCTCCTCCGGCTGGATGAAGCTGATCGGGTTGCCCAATTGCTTCTGATCCACCATGCGCGCGGCGTTGACCGCTCCGATCCATACGTGCTCGTCCAAAAAGGCGGTGTCGAATTGTGGCGCTGTCGAAAAAATGGTGTAAAGGTTGGGCTTTAACTTCGCGAGGCTCGCAAAGCCGGGGTCAATATTGGCTACGCTGCCGCCATTGATCAGCGCCGCAGCGGCAAGCGTCCCCTGCCCTACCGGAACCGTGATGCTGTAAATGCCCACGTGCCCCTTGAACTTCGGGTCCCACAGATCTTTCCACCCAACCGGCGCAGCCCAGCCTTTCTCCTTGAACACCTTGGTGTTGTAGCCGATGCCGTAGAGGCCGGTGCCGATCATGGCGCCGGTATTGGGCTGCGGTTTGAACTTGGGATCGATATTCACAAGATTGGGAACGAGCTTCGGAGTGATGGGAACGAACACCCCAGCCTTGAATCCGCGGTACGCCTCGGCATTGCTGCTCCACATCACGTCGATCGTGGGGCGGCTGCGTTGCGCCACCACTTTTGCGAGAGTCTGAGAAGGTTGAGCCGGCAGGTACTCGACCCGAACGTTGTATTTCTTCTGGAAACCGTCGATCGCGCATTTCTGCAGGCCATTCTGAACTGTGCCGCCGAGCCCGGCGAAGACCATGCTTTCTTCCAGCTTGGGAGTTGGCGCCGCAGCGGTCGCGGGTCTGGCCGTGCCCGCCTGCGCGAGCAGGGTGAGAGGCCGCAAAGTATCGGCGGAAGATATCTGGCTGTCGCAAACGATGCCCGCGAGCGCCAGCAGCGCAACCGCGGTTGCTTGGCGTAGAGTGGCGTTGCCGATTTTGCTATTCATCCGAGCCCCCATTGTTTGATCAACGGAATCGCAAGCGCTGTCCTGTTTCATAAGAACTCTGAGCAGGTTGTTCCACGGCTTGCACACGACTTTTTGTTTTCATTGTAGCGCCCCACCTGTTGTGATACAAGTTCGCGACCTGCAGCTACGTTATTGTTGCTGCAGGTCCATTACTAAGAGCCCCTAACAGAATGAAACACGTGATGCGCTGTCACGATTTTGGCTCAGAACGCGAAGCAAGTCGCGCTGCTTAGTCATTCTAAGCAAGCGACTTGCAACAAAGTTATGAGCCAAAATTCGTGCCAGTCCGGAGGGTTACAGCCAGAATTGCCAGCGCACCGCAGCGCAGAGCAGGGGCCCCGCTTGCGGGGATGCGACCGCGAAGATGCGCATGAGTCGCGTGGAATCGGTGCGCCGAGCGCCTTGCCATCGACAATTCTGGCTGTAACGCACACGGGTTTCATTCTGTTAGGGGCTCTTAGGCATAAAATCGCTGCTGCAGTAAGTCTAAGGAGCAGACATGATCAAGATCACGCATGCCCAGACGCGCCTGGTGCGCATACCCGATGAGCCGCTGACTAAAATGCCGCACGGCATGGCCATCGACACGAATGACTTCATCACTCTGGAGCTCGCCACCGATGCTGGGCTCACAGGCATCGGCCTCACCTGCTGCGGCGATGCCCTGAGCGGCGCGCTGAAAGTGGCCGTGGATAAAATGGTCGCGCTGATCAAGGGCGAGAATGCGCTGCGCCCGGAAGCGATCGCTGCCAAGCTGCGCGCCGCCGCAGCCGGCGCGGGTCCCGGCGGCATCTTCACCACGGCGCTTGCAGCCATCGACATCGCGCTGTGGGACATCCGCGGCAAGGCCGCCAACCAGTCGGTGTGCACGCTGGCCGGCGGCCATCGCGAGCGGGTGCCGGTCTATGCCAGCGGCGCGCTGACGCGAGGCTTTCCTGCCGAGCACAACGCCAAGACCGCGGCGATGCTCAAGGCGCAGGGCTGGAAGCAGATGAAGACGCAGATGGGCGGCATGGGCTACAGCGCCGCCGAAGAAGTGCGGCGCATGCGCGCCATCCGCGAGGCCATCGGCGAGGACACGG
This sequence comes from uncultured beta proteobacterium, assembly GCA_903905655.1. GTDB lineage: Bacteria > Pseudomonadota > Gammaproteobacteria > Burkholderiales > SG8-41 > PALSA-1004. The sequence goes on from CAIVHG010000021.1 coordinate 18,549, forward strand.
CGCTGATGTGCGACATCAACCAGCGCTGGCGTGTGCACGAAGCCATAGACATGGGACGGCGCGTCGCGGACCTCAACTTCTACTGGCTGGAAGATCCGGTGGCTCACGACGATTATCCCGGTATAGCGCGGGTGAACGCCGAGACCAGCATGCCGATCGCAGCGGGCGAGTGCGTCTACGGTGCGGTGCCGTTCCGTCACCTCATCGAAGCGCGCGCCATCGACATCGTCATGGTCGACGTGTTTCGCGCCGGCGGCATCAGCGGCTGGCTGAAGATCGCGCACATGGCCGAAGCCTTCAACCTGCCCGTAGTCAGCCACCTCACGCCGGAACTGCAGGTGCACACGGTGGCGGCGGTGCCCAACGGCCTGACGGTGGAATACATGCCGTGGTCGACGGGTCTCTATGAGGAAGTGCCGAAGATGGACAAGGGCGAGCTCGCCGTGCCCACGAAGCCGGGCCTGGGCCTGGCGTTCGATCAGGAGAAGCTGAAGCACTACAGTATCGCCTAATTTTTTTGCGCACGAACGCCAGCGTAACTGGGATGAGATATTCAGGGGACAGGTTCAAATGAAAGTATGGGCGCGCTCAAAAATCCAAGTGCAACATTTCCGGGAGAGAATGTTGCATAGGGAAAAACTACTGTCAGTTGAGCATTGAAGAGCGAACGATGATCCAGACGCAGCTGATTTGTTTAATTGCTGCGGAATCGAAACCAAAATGGCGAAGGACACGCGCCGCGAGCTCTGGCGCAAACTCATACGCGATTCATCCAGCAGCGTGGTCTCCGCGTTATCCCGTCTTACCCTGGGCCAGCTCGGCACGGATACCGAACTGCGTGACTTGATCGTCGATGTCATGCGGGAGATTCTCGCCGTGGCCGCTGCGCTCGGATGGGATCTGCGCTCCGAATTCGACGCGCGGGAAACGCCGCAGCGCGCCACCACCCGCGGCGTCACCGTGCGCTCGTCGATGCTGAGGAACGTCCTGGAGAAGCGGCCGCTGGAAGCCGACCCAGCCTCGGGCAGATCCAGGCATTTGCGTGCGCGGCCGGCGTCGCGGCACCCATCATCGACATGCTGCTGCCCTTGCTGCGCGGGTTGGATCGCGCGCAGCGTTCAGTTACGCCAGCAGCCGGCTAATCGGCGCGTATGCCGCCGTACTATTGAGGAAGCAATTGCAGCCGGCGCAACAATGAACGCACGCCATCGCGCTCTTCCCTGCTCGCATCGAGATCAGGGGGGCGCACGCGCGCGCTCGAGAACACCCCCATCGCGACCAAAGCTTCCTTGATGAGCGCCGTGGTCGACCCGGTGCGGTTGCCGTGGCCCCGCGAAGCCACCCCGTAGATGTGATCCGAGATCGGAGCCAGCTTTTCGATATAGAGGTTGCGCGCCTCGGTGTATTTGCCGTCAAGGCAGAGCGCAATGTAGCGGCTCCAGTTCTGCCGGCCGATGGACATCACTCCGGCCTGCGCACCGTCACACCCGATCATCATTTGCCCGAGCATATCCACCGTATCCCCGCCGGTGACGAAGATCGAGAGCTTTCCTTTAAGCGTGTTCCACAGCTGGTAGTAGTCTGCACAGGTGAAGCACGTGGCTTTCATCGCCACCACCTGCTCGATGTCATCGACGATCCTCAGCAGAGTCTCGTTCGAGTACGCCAGCCCGGTCTCCGCCGGGTACTTGAAAATCGACATCGGCATGTTGACCTCGCGCGCCAGATCTTTGAAGAACTGATAGGCCACTTCGGGTTTGCCCGCGAGCCTCCGGTAGGGCCGCACGTCAAACAGGGGCAGCACCTCGAGCATATCCGCACCCGCCTGCTTCGCCGCCTGCGCGCGCTCTATCACCTCCTTCATCCGGCGCCCCTCGACGCCGGAGATGATTGGGATCGACGCCGGCACCGTTTGCCTGGCAAGCGTGATCAGCCTCAGGTGCTCTTCCGGCTCCATCGAATAGATCTGCCCGACTAGGGCATTGACGTAGACTCCGCACAACCGCTCCGCCTTGCTGATCTCCTTCAGGTGGTTCACGTATTCACTCTCGTTGATGCCCAGGTTCGCATCATGGGGAACGAGCGCACTGGCGATATATCCGGTGAGAAGGGGGTTCTTCACTGCTGCCTACTCCTAAAATATGTTTTTAAAAAAATAGCGTAACTGGCGGAGCGGAAGGCAGCGGCGCCATGGCTCACCGCCTTCTGCTATCGACTACTCCGCCTTGATGTTGGCAGTCTTCACGACGCTCGTCCATTTGCTGATCTCGCCCTTGATAAAGCTTCCGAACTCGGCCTGCCCCAGATAGCCCACGTCCGCGCCCTGGGACAAAAACCACTTCTTGACCTCATCCGAGTTAAGAATGGAAGCGAGCTCTTTGTCCAGCCGGTTGACGATCAGTGCGGACGTGCGTGCCGGCGCGAGGATTCCCCACCAAATGCTGATTTCGTAACCCGGCAGCGCAGCTCCTTCCGCGATCGTCGGCACGTCTGGCAGGATCGCACTGCGCTTCGCGCCAGCGGTGCCGAGCAGCCGCAGCCGCCCCGAATTGATGTGCGGCAAAAACTGAGACAGGGCGCCGATCGAAGCATCGCTGTGGTTTCCGAGCAGATCGATCATGGCAAGGCCGCCGCCTCTGAAGTGCACCACCGTGAAATCGATGTTAGCCATCATCTTGAGAAGTTCGGCGCCCAGATGCGCGGAGCCACCGGCGCCTGAAGTCGAAAACAGAAGCCGGCCGGGCTTCTCTTTCGCGAGCGCGATGAGCTCCTTCATCGATTTGGCCGGTACGTTTGGATGGACAACGAGCGCGAACGGCCCGCTACCCAGCTTGGCGATCGGCGCGAAAGACTTTATCGGATCATAGGAAAGTTTCTTCCCGAGTGCGGTGTGCGTGGTGTGCGTGCCGGTGGCAAACAGCAGCGTGTAACCGTCGGGCTCCGCCTGCGCAGCGAGTTCTGTCCCGACGATGCCCCCTCCGCCGGCGCGCGCATCCACCACCATCGCCTTGCCAAGGCGCTCGGAGAGCTTGGTGGCGGCGACCCGTGCGACTTCGTTGGTGATGCCGCCGGGTGCCGTCGTGGTGATGAGCCGCACTGGTTTGTCCGGATAAGCCGCCGCCCCTGCTGCGCCGCTGATGCATGCGAGCGACAGGGTCAGAGCAAGCGCCGTGAGCAACGCGTTCGAGGTCATATATCGCTGTGTCGCACCATGGCTCATGTTCTGGCCCTCATCTTTAGATCGTATCTGACAAATTGCCGCGCCCCAGAGGCAAGCCATTGCCCGGAGCGGTGCCGGAGAAGAAGTGAGTTAACGCTAAGCGCACTTTAGTCCAACAGCGAAAGCAAGGCAATCGTCCCCGGCACGCGCCGCACAGCGCGCCAACCCTTCCTGAGGAAATCGGCGTAAGATGCTGCGCAAGGAGGGCACCCGCCATGTCGAAAACCAAGCGTGAGATCCTGAGTGCAGCAGTGTTGAGCACCGCCGCAGCGCTGGCCCTGCCGCTTTACGCGGCGCAGCCGAATCCTGCCGATAGTTACCCGAGCCGCCCCATCCGCTTCATCATTCCCTTCGAGCCGGGTGCCGGCACCGATGCCACCGCACGCGCCATCGCCGCAAAACTCAGCGAGCACTGGAAACAGCAGGTGATCGCGGACAACCGTACTGGCGGCGCCGGCGCGGTCGGCGTGGAACTCACCAAGAATGCCCCGCCCGACGGCTATACGATCTGTCTGATCTCGGCCTCGATCTCTGTGAGCGCGGCGGTCAACAGCAAGCTGCCGTACAACCTGACACGGGACCTGCAGGGAATCTCTCAGGCCACGTCGCTCTTCTATGCGCTCTACACGCATCCTGCGGTGCCCGGCGCCAATGTGAAAGAGCTGATCGCTTATGCCAAGGCGAACCCTGACAAGCTCAACTTCGGGTCCTCTGGCACCGGCGGCCTGCAGCACCTCGCCGGTGAACTGTTCGATTACCTGACCGGCGTGCGCATGGTCCATATACCGTACAAGGGCTCCGCTCCGGTGATCGTTGCCGTGATCGGCAACCAGGTGCAGGTCGGATATGGGACGCTGATCGGGCTGCGGCCGCACATGCAGGCCGGTCGGCTCAAGATACACGCGATCACCGCCGCCAATCGCTCGCAGGCTGCGCCGGAACTGCCGACCATTGGGGAATCCGTGCCGGGATATGTCGTCGACCAATGGTACGGCGTCATCACCGGCGCCAAGGTGCCGGCCGCGATCGTCAGGAAACTCAACGCTGCGATGGTCGAAGCGCTGAAGCTGCCGGAGGTGGTGCAGAAATTCGCCGCCGACGGCTCCACGACCGTGGGCTCCACTCCCGAACAGTTCAACACTCACGTCAAGTCCGAGATCGCCAAGTGGGCCAAGCTCGCGAAGGAAGCGAAGCTCGACCTGGAGTAAGCGGGCATTATTAAACTCAGTGCGGCGTCGTCAGCCGCGCTGAGTGCATGATTTGCGCTAAAACGTTGGTATGAGCGCGCTTATGCGCGCTTAAGCTTCCAGTCCGCCATTTCCGGTATGCGCAGCGCGACGATTCTCTGGACGGCGTCGTCGAGTTCAGCACCTTCGATCAGCATGCGCGGCGGACGCACCTGCCCCCCGTCGAAGCCGAAAGCGTTGAGCACCGCCTTGATGCCGCGCATGTTGGCACGCACCGCGCCCCTGAGGATCGTGCGCACCTGCATGAGCTTGGCGAAGGAGTCGTGCATGAGGTCCATGTCCTTCGCGACGAAGCCCGCGACGATCGACGCGGCGACCTTGGGCACGATGTTGCCTTCCATGCCCTGGAATCCGTTGGCGCCGAGCCCGAGGGAAAACATCGCGTTCTCGGTGCCCGAGCAGTTGATCTCCAGCCGGTCGCCCAGGTTCCTGATGAGATCGATCATGTAGAAGCTGTCGCCCACGTCGTAGGCGTAGCCCGCGAAGTTCGGATAGCGCTTGGCGAGCTGCTCGATGAGGTCCAGGGGCAGCAGATAGCCGACCTTCTTCTGGTTGGACAAGATCACCGGCAGCGAAGTCGATTCAATCGCAGCGTAGTAATAGCTTTCCAGCTCCTTGCGGTTCGGCACCACGCCGTGCCCCATGTCGAGCGAATAGATCTGCGCAGCATCAACCTTGGCCGCCTCCGCAGCGCGCAGAAACTCGACCATCTCCGCGGTGTCCCGCGGCTCGACGCCCGCCGCACGCACCTCCGTCTTGCCCTTGAGCTCCTCGACGGCGATCGCGAGGATGCGGTTGCGCTCCTCGCGGCTCAGCGTATAGCCTTCCGCAGCGCCGGCAGCGCCGATATACACAGACACGCCGCCATCTTTCAGCCGCCGCAAATGCCGGCGCAGCGCCGCCTCATCCACCCGTAGTTTGTCGTCAAAAGGCGTCAGGCTGTGCACGAACGCTGCATATTTCTTCTTCATTAAATGCTCCGGTTGCTTGAATCTGTCTGTCTTAGTCCTCGCGGATGCCCGCATCCTTGATGACCTTGCCCCACTTCGCGATATCCGCTTTCAGCGTAGCCGCAAAATTCTCCACTGAATCGCCGACCGGCTCCAGGCCGGTGGCGTAAAACTTGTCCTTGATGTCCGGCCGGTGCAGCACGCGCACGACTTCCTGATTGATACGGGTGACGAGCGCGGCCGGCGTTTTGATGGGCGCGAACATGGCGACCTGCAGCACCGATTCATAACCCGGCACGCCGGAGGCGGAAATGGTCGGCAGGTCGGGAAACAGCGGACTCGGCTCGGCGTTGGTGATCGCAAGGCCGCGCAAGCGGCCGGTCTTCATGTGCGAAACCACGGAGCTTGCCGACACGAACATCAGTTCCACGCGGCCGCCGAGGACATCGTTGAGCGCCGGGCCGACGCCTTTGTAATTGATGTGCACGATGTTCACGCCCGACAGCGCCTTGAACAGCACTCCCGAAAGATGCGTCGCCGATCCGATTCCGGAAGAGGCGTAATTGAGCTCGCCTGGCCGGGCCTTGGCGAGCGCCAATAAATCCTTGACCGACTTGACCGGCAGCGACGGGTTCACGACCAGGATGTTGGCCGCAATCACGGTCATGGTGACCGGCGCAAAATCGCCGACTACGTCCCACGACACCTTGCGGATGAAGGGCGCGATCCAGATCGTGCTTCCGTAGTGGAGCAGCGTATAACCGTCCGGCGCGGCCCTGGCCACCGATTCCGCCGCGTTGGTCGGGCGATTCTCGACGATTGCCTGCTGCCCCAGCGAGCCCGACAGCCCCTGTGCGATGATGCGGGTGATGAGATCGCTGGAACCCCCGACCTCGGCGGTAAAGATGCGTATCGGCTTGTTGGGAAAATCCTGCGCCGGCACCGCAGCTGCAAGCGCCAGCAACCCACACCCCGTCACCAAAGCTGAAAGTAATCGCAGTAGCATGATTCTCCTCCCTGAATAGAACTTCAGTCGGCATCACTGGATCAGCACTTCATCACCTTCGAAAGACAGCTTCGTTCCGAATTCCTTGCTCATGTCGTTCATGTAATCGTAAACCTCGCGGCTCCTGCTGTCCCCGCGCTTCAGTATCTCAGGCTGCCCGGTCGGGTTGATGTAGACCGGAAGGAAAGAGACGCGTTTGATGCCGCTCTTGGCGATGCTGCATTTCAGCAGGATCGTCATTCTCGAGTCCACCGGAAATGTATACGAGGGGTACTGCGGGTCGTATTTGTAGTTCGGATAGTACTTCACCAGCTCGTGCAGGCGCGACCCGCGGAAGTCCTCGGGCGTGCGGTAGACGTCAAATGCGAAATTGCACAGGCTGTAGGTGATCACCTTGCCCTTGTAGACTTCGATCGGCTTGAGGATATGCGAATGAGTGCCGATGATCAGGTCGGCGCCGGCATCGATGGTGGCGTGCGCGACTTCGGACTGGTAGGTCGCGAGCGCGGCCGGCGTGAAATGCAGGCCCCAGTGAAACGAGACGGCGACCACGTCGGCGGCCCGCTTGGCCGCCGCGACGTCGCTCACGAGCGCCTCCATGTCGTCCTTCTTGGGATAGGTGAGCACGCGCGGCGGAGATCCGGGCTGCCCGTGCTCGAAAGGTTCATAGGCGGTGGTGACTCTGACCGGGGCGCAGCCCGCCTTGTTGGCTTCCGCCCAGTAGCGCTGCGGCAATATCGAATTGTAGGCGAGGAACGCCGTGCGTATTCCCTTCTTTTCGATGATCACCGGTTTGCGCGCTGCGGCGATATTTTTCCCGGCGCCCACCGTGCGGATACCGCTGCGCTGCAGGAGGTCGATCGTGTCGAGCAGCGCCTCGGGGCCGAAATCCAGGCAGTGGTTGCCCGCCAGCGATGCGACGTCGAAGCCCGCGTAGTTGAGCGCAGCGGCGTTGCGCGGATGGGCGCGCAGCGGATTGGGCGTCGTGATCGAGGGCGCGCCGCGCTCGGAATAGTTGGTCTCGATCTGGCAGAAGGCGATGTCGGCTTCATTCACCACCGGAGCGGCGAGCGCGAATATCGACTGCGGATCATCGCGATTGACGCACACATCCCCGACCGCGTAAAGAGAAACCGTACCTTCCTCGTTTGCCATCTTGATGCCCTTTATCAAATGTTTAGGGAACGGCGACAGCGCAACCACTGCGATCGAGAATGAAGAAACGAACAGCAAGCGCCCGGTATTGTGAGATTCTCTTCTTCGGGCCCGCAGAAATACTACGCAACTCATATCTATTATGCAAGCCAGTGCCAGTGCCAGGTGCCGTGTGTACGGCGCGACACTTCGGCGGCCAGTACTTCACGTTGACGCGCAAAGCGTTGCAGCGTAGATTTCAGCAATTCTTGGAAAACACCCTCGCCATGCAATTGAATCCCGCCTTGCTTCCATTGTGCTGCGCGCTGCTGCTGGCCTTCCCCGCACCGGGGGCGCTGGCACAGGTTTATCCCGCGAAGCCTGTACGCATGATCATTCCCGCTGGCGCCGGCGGCACGGTCGACACCATCGCGCGCCTGATCGGCCCGCGGCTCAGCGAAGCGCTCGGCCAGCCGGTCGCTGCCGACAACCGGCCTGGCGCCGGGACGATGCTCGCCTCCGAACTCACCGCGAAGTCCCCGCCAGACGGTTACACGATCCTGATGGTAACCAACAGCCACGCCATCAACGCCAGCCTCTACCCGAAGCTCCCTTACGATCCCGTCAAAGATTTCTCCGGCGTAATTCTGGTCGCGACCTCGCCCTATCTGCTGGTCGTGCATCCGAGCGTGCCGGCGCGCTCGGCCAGGGAACTGATTGCCATTGCGCGACAGCATCCGGGCGTGCTCAATTTCGCTTCCGCGGGCACCGGCTCGGGCACGCACCTGGCGGGCGAGCTCTTCAAGTCCATGGCGCATCTGAACATCGTGCACGTGCCGTACAAATCCGGATCTCAGGCGCAGATCGGGCTTGCTTCAGGTGAAGCCGGCCTGATGTTCACCGGGCCGATCCCCGCGGCGCCGCTGGTGGAGACGAACCGGGTGCGCGCGCTCGCCGTGACCAGCGCCAGGCGCTCGCCGTCTCTGCCCAAGCTGCCGACCGTCGCCGAAACGGGACTGCCGGGCTACGAATCGATCTCGTGGTACGGCGTGCTGGTCGCCGCACGCACACCGGCACCGGTCATCACACGGCTCAATCAGGAAATCGCCAGGATCATGAAGCTGACCGAGGTGCAGAACAAAATTCAGGCCCTCGGTGCAGATGCGACAAGCGGCACCCCCGAAGAATTCAGCGCCCTCATGAAAACGGACATCGAACGCTGGGCCAAGATCATCCCGGGATTAAATCTACAGATCAACTAGGGAACCAAAGGAACAGACATGAGCAATTTATTCGAAAAGCTGGCGCAAGATCAGATGGCGCTCGGCGTGTGGCTGAAAGGCGGACCGAGCTGGGTCTCGACCATCGCACGCGCCGGCTTCGACTTCGTACGGCCGGACATGATGTTCTCCGCCATCGACTGGCGTGAGCTCGACCATATCCACAAGTCCGCGGTCGCCGCGGGCATCACGACCTGGGTGCGGGTGCCCGCGAATCCCTGGCAGGGCGGCGCGGGGCAGCTACAGGTCACGGTCGACGTCGCCCGCGCCTTCAGCCTCGGCATTCAGATCGTAGGAGCATCGATCGCCTCCGCGGAGCAGGTGCGCGCGTGCCTCGAAGTCGCAAAGGACTGGCATCGCTCGGGCGCCGGCGAGTACCCGAATTCCAACGAGAGCTTCAGCGCCATGAACAGCAAAGCGGCGAACGTCGCGGTGTTCGCGCCGCACATCGAATCTGCCACTGCGATCAAACAGATGGACGACATCCTGGCGCTCGACGGGCTGCGCATCGTGATGCTCGCCATGACGGATCTCAGCAAAGCGATCGGGCTGCCCTTCCAGTATGAGCATCCCGAGGTCTGGAAGGCCCTCGATTCGATCGTCGCCAAGGCAACTGCACGCGGCATCATCGTTGCCGCCAACATGGGATACGCATTCACGACGCCGCAGCAGATGCGCGAGCGCGTGCAGCGCCTGCATCAGCACGGCGTGCGCATCTGCCTCATGCAGGGCGCCGATATCATGCTGGAAAACCTGGGGAAGAGCCTGCTCGCCGAAGTCCGCGGCGCGCTCGGCGAAAGCCAAATCGGGTGATGAGGCGGTGGCCGCGCCTGCAGCGGCCGCCGGCGCGGTCTACTGCGGCCGCTTGGAATCGTCGAATTTCGGATCGAGCGCCTTGATTGAATCCATCAGCAGCTGCACCGCATACTTGGTGTTGTGCACGCCCTTGCTGCCGTCTTCCAGCACGAACTTGTAGTTGTAGAGCGCCGCGACGATCTCGATCGGCTGCTCGGTCTTGTTGTTCAGCACGAACTCGCCTTTGACATCGTAAAGCGGATTCCGTGCTTTCTGCAGCAAGCCGGTGCCTTGCTTGTTGATCAGCCGTTCAAGCAGGCCCGCCACTTCTTCCTGCACCGTCTCGATCTTGCCGTCGGCATCGTAATCGCCTCCCGCCTTGACGTCGACCAGATCCTTGTTAGGCACCTGCTTCAACTCCTTGTGGCATCCGGAACTCGTGCAGCCCGCGAGATTCAGCGTCGGCCTCTCGTGCACTTCGCCGCCGATGCGCCAGCTGTGGCCGCCGATGTTGGGAGCGAGCCCATAACGCTGACGCGGCTGCGTCATGTGGCAGGTGACGCAGTTGGCTTCTGCAAGAAAGCCGTGCGCCGATTTGGAGTAGGTCTTGCCCGGAAACTCATAAGCATTGGTGCCGAGCAGCATGTCGGATTGCGGGCCATGGTGTGCGCCCCAAGGCGCGGCCACGATCGGCCGCGCCCGCACTTCATCCTTCGGCATGACGCGCGCCTGATGGCAATTCGCGCACAGATTGGCTTTGCCGCGGTCGAACACGACGCCGTTCGCGAGCTTCACGGCGTTCGCTTTGCGCAAAGAAAAATCTCCCCGTTCGTGCGGTGCGTGGCAGGTAAAACAGCCAATCTCAGAGGGATTGGAGACCAATGCCTTGAGGTCCACCTTGCCCGTCGTGGCGTACTCGATGAAACCCTCGTTGGTGTGGCACTGCTGGCAGCCGTCGGCATTGGAATACGATGCGTCCGGCAGATTGCGGTGGCCGGAAGTCTGGTACTGACTGCGCACCCCGCGCACCGGATATTTGGTCACCGACCCGTGGCACGCTGTGCAAGCCTCAGGAAAGGCGAATGGCTTGGATTGCCCCTGGGCATATAGCGGAATCAGTAAGCCAGCCGCCACCAACCAACTGCATAGCCTCAGCACAACGAACATGATCTGAACCTCCTTCGTGCGCGTAGACCCGCGAAACCCGCGAACCCGCAATGCGCTGTTGCAAGTGTCAGCGCTTTATCGCACGCACTGTTTGACGGAGGTCAATCGATCGTCAGCTCATAAAGACTAAGATCAATCAACCTCAACCGACAGCGCCGCTGCGAAGGCGGAAGCAGCGCAGTTTCCACCCCGGAATGAGTCAGGGCTTGTCATAGATCCATCGTGATCCGTCCTTTGGCGTTTCCAAACCTCTCGAGGAGAAGCAATGTACAAGCACATATTGATACCTACCGATGGCTCCGTGCTTTCGACCACAGCCGTGACCGAAGGCCTGAAATTCGCGAAATCGATCAATGCCAAGGTCACCTGCGTGCATGTGCTCCCGCATTTCCATGCGCTCCAGGAAGTCGACGAGGGTTTGCGCGCCAGCATTGACCGGCTCACCGAATCGCTGCACAAGCCAGACGCTGAGGAACACGCGCGCAAGGTGCTCGCGCCGGTCAGCGCGCTCGCGGAGAATCAGGGCGTCGCCTGCGCCACCATGCAAGTGACCCATAACCTGCCCTATCAGGCCATCATCGATACCGCAAAAAACTCCGGATGCGATCTCATTCTCATGGCCTCGCACGGCCGCACCGGGGTCGAAGCGGTGCTGCTGGGCAGCGAAACGACCAAGGTGCTGACGCACACCAAGATCCCGGTGCTGGTTGTGCGCTGAATTTTTTTAGCCGTGCTGTTGGCCAAGAGGCACGGTTCGCCGTAACCCGCAATGATAACGCCACCTCGAGGGTGGCGTTTATGTTTGCTGCGCTTGCCGGCAACCGGCAAATAATCCACGCCGGATCAACTCCGAGAGAAAGCGCCCGTCAGCAGCGAACCGTAGCCTTCGATTTTCTCCTTGATGCCCATCGCCTTCAGCGTCAGTGCAAGCGTGGCCTGGTTGCTGGTGATCACCGGCTTGCCGGTATTCTTCTCGAGCGCTTCGATGATGTCGATCGTGCGGAAATTCGCGCAGCTGATGAAGATGCCGTCGGCATCTGCTGAATTGACATCGAGCGCCAGCCGGTAGGCGACCTCCGGAGGCAGCAGCCCGATGCCGGAAGTGGGCTTCATGGCGAGCGGGTAGTTGGTCACCGCCTGCGCATACCCCAGCCCCCTGATCTTCGTAACCTTGATGCCGTGCGCCTCGATGAAATCGCTTTCCTTCTTGTTGAGTTCATCGGTGAAGGGCGTGGCGATCGCTACTTTCTTCACCTTCAGAAATCTCAGGGTCTCGATCACCGCGGTGGAGGTCGTAATCGCAGGCACACCGGTGAGCGCGGTGATTTTCTCGATGAGCTTCTGATCGTAGCCGAGCCCGCCGACGAAGCTGCCCGAGGTGCAGCACAGGACGATCAGGTCGGGATTGACGTCCTTGATGACCGTCGCCCCCTTGTAGATCTCTTCCTCCATCTCCAGCAGCGCGTCCGGCGTCACATCCCTGAGGATCATGCGCGCGGTGTGGATCGAAACGCCTTCCGGGATCATCCGCGCGAACTCGGGTTCGGTCGTCGTATTGCGGTGTGGTATCAACACGCCGATTCTGCCTTTCCATCCGTACATGATTCGCGCTCCAGTCAGTATTCGATTTCAAAACTTTCGAACCCGCAGTCTACTCCAGCGGCACCGTGCGCCGCTTGCATCCAGTGCTTCATTCGCCGCGGATGCCGGCGTCCCTGATCACCTTGCCCATGCGCGCCATTTCCGATTTCACCGTGGCCATCAGCTGCTCCGGCGAACTGCCGGCGACATCCACTCCGGCGCTGAAGAATTTTTCTTTGACGGCCGCCTGACCGAGCGCGCGCACGATCTCCTGGTGCAGCCTGCTGATGATCTCCGGCGAAGTGCGCGCCGGCGCATATACCGCCGTGATCGATGCCGCTTCGTAACCAGGCAGCGTCGCCGCCACCGGCGGCAGCCCCGGGGCGAGCGCCGAGGGCTCGATGCTGGTCACCGCCAGCGCCCGCAGCCGGCCCGACTTCATGTGTGGAATCGCCGCGACCGCAGTCGGATACGCAAGCTGGATTTCGCCGCCGATCAGGCTGCTCAATGCGAGCGTGATGCCGCGATACGGAATGTGCACGATGTTGACCCCCGCCATCGCCTTGAAAAGTTCCGCGGCCAGATGCGGCGATCCGCCGGCGGGCCCGGAACCGGAGTTGAGCTGGCCCGGCTTCGCCTTGGCGAGCGCGATCAGGTCCTTCACCGACTTCACCGGCAGCGAAGGATGCACGACGAGAATGCTGGGCGACTTGCCCGCCAGCGTGATCGGCGAAAAATCCGTCACCATGTTGTAGGGATTCGTATTCTTCAACAGCGGATCGATCCATATGGGAGTCCCGGCGATCATCAGCGTGTAACCATCGGGCGCAGCTTTGGCGACGATCTCCCCGGGGATAGTGCCGCCGCGATTATCGACGATCACCGGCTGGCCCAGGGAGTTGGAGAGCTCCTGACCGATGAGGCGCGCCACCAGGTCAGCGCCGCTGCCGGGGCTTGCGGTGATGATGCGGATGACCTTACTCGGATAATTCTGGCCGCAGGCAACACCCGCACCCGCCATGGCAAGCACCGTCGCAACAACCACGATTATGAAACGCTGCTTCGCAAGCATTGCTATCTCTGTATGCAGACTACCGGCAATTCCGCTCTGAGATCCGCCGGACGGAAAATCAAGGCCGCGGCATGCGCACCCACCCGAGCGCCGGCTGCTGTGCGAGCAATCGCCCGTAACCCGCAATCGGCTCGCGGATGCCGGCCGCCTGCAGCGACGCCCACATGATGGCGATGCCGGAGGAAACCAGCGGCACGCCGAAATCGTACTCGAATTGCGCGGCGATCTCGATGCTGCGCAAATTCGCGCCGCTGATGACGACAGCATCCGCCTGCGGATGAAAGACCGAACGACCCATGTTATAGACCACTTCCGGGGTCTGCAGCCCCTGGCTGGAGATCGGAACGGACGACATCGGCTCTGCCGGTTTGCGCGGACCCCCGAGGTCCATGCCGCCGACGCCGAGCACGTCGAAGCCGCAGTTGCGCCAGTACGCGCCGACCAGTTTATTGATGTCCGGAGGACAGACGGTGGCCACGACGATGCGCTTGGCATTGAGCGCGGCGAGCGCTTCGACCAACGCGATCGAAGCCGGCACCGCGGGCCTGCCGGTCAACTCGATGATGCGGCGCGCCTGCGCGATGTCGCCATCGTCGCCCACGATGTTCGCGGTGGTGCAGGCATAAGCGAAAGACTTGGCGTTGAGCTCGGAGAGCAGATGCACGGCGCTCTCCAGATGCTGCCCCGCGATGGAAAGGCCTTCGATGGTCCTGCCGCCAACGGGAACACGCGCCGCATGGATCGAAACCCCTGCGGGCGCAATCCGGTTGAACTCCGGCTCCATCGTCGTGTTGGTATGCGCAATGATCAGACCGATCCTTGCCCGCCATCCTTGCATCGATGCCTCCTGGCTGGTGTGAAACGCCTGCCGCAGAGGTGCCGGATTCTGATTGACCTCGTGAGGCAGCCGCGAATTTTGCAGAATATGTTACCACAGCCGATCGCTGACTTTAGCAACCGGCGCCTCACGGCTGGCATTGCATAGCGGGTGCGGTCGCCGCACGCGCGGCGATTGATGGCACTGATATCTACTCGAACTTGTAGTAGGTCGCGTTCAGATACGCGACGACATCCGCTATTTCCTGTGGCGACATCTTGGGATTGAGATAGTCATTGCGCCGCGTTACCGCATCGCGCAGCGCCGCCAGCGACTGGATGCGCCCCTTGAAGCGCGCGGGTTCGGAAGGCGGCAGATCGGAAAGACCGCTAGCCCGCAGCATTGAATCGGTAAACGTGGCCATCACGAGCGTCACCGGCTGCGTATAGCGCTCGATGCCATGGCAGCCGAAGCAGCCGCGGTGCAGCTTCGAACCCCGCTCCGCATCTCCCACCAGCGTCCTGGACGCCGTCTCCGCGGTCTTTTCATACGCGGCGCGGATCTTTGCCTTCTCTGCCTGTGTAGAGGCCGCCTGCATGCGCTGCCGGTAGGCCTCGCGCTCGACGCTGCTCATGCGGTCCGCGCCCGGAATCACTTCGCGCTCCGGGGGCTGCGCCGCCTGCCCCTGTGCAGCCAATGCGCCCTGCGGCAGCATTGCAACGCTGACCGCAGCAATGGCAAGCAGGATCGAGATGCTGAAAGTACGCTTCGAATTTCGGATGAACGCGGTAGCCATGGTCATGGGTCTCCTCGCTCTGCAAGACAGCCCGCAACGGGCCGGAAAATTTATCTTAGATTGACTCCGATAGCGCAGGGCTACGTTGACTTTAATCAACGGACCACCACATGCGAACACTGGCACACTGATAGCATAGCGGGCCAGGCCAGCTTCATGGCGGGCCAGCATCCCCCGCGCGCATGTACGCCACTCATCGCAAACGCTCTGAGTTTTCCGCATTTTCATACACATGCAGAGCGACCGGCCGCCGGGAGTGCTACACTACTTAATTCCGGTTTAACTCTACAGACATCGATCCGCGGGCGCTTTTGCGGCCGTGGCGGCCGGATCTACGCGGCGCTTTTTTAGGGGGAAAAAATAATGAAGGTCTATCAAAGGTTGGCTGCCGCATTCGTGGCGGAAGGCGCGACCCACGTGTTCGGCCTGATGGGCGACGGCAACATGTGCTGGATCGACGAGCTCGACACGCTCGGCGTGAAGATGCTCGAAGTGCGCCACGAGGGCGTAGGCCTCGGCATGGCGGACGGTTGGGCGCGGGCGACGCACACTCCCGGCATTTGCACCACGACCTGCGGCCCGGGCGTCACCCAATTGGCGACGGCGCTGGTCACCGCGAGCCGCGCCGCATCGTCGATCGTCGCCTTCGTCGGCGAATTCCCCACCAACGACGACGCATACCACCAGCGCCTCGACCAGGAGAGCTTCGCCGCCGGCTGCGAAACGGGCTTCGTGCGGCTCACCTCGCCCGACGCCACCGACGACGTGGTGCGCAAGGCATTTTTCCTGGCGCGCACCGAGTCGCGCCCGATCATGCTGAGCTGTCCGATCGACATCCAGGAAATGGACTTCGAGAACGACGAGCCTTATGTGCCGTCTACCGCCTTCATGCAGCAGCGGCCGCTGGTGCCCCACCCCGATGGCATCGCGCAGGCAGCCGAGATTATCGCGGCCAGCCACAAGCCAGTGATCATCCTGGGGCGCGGCGCGCTGTGGTCGGGCGCCGGAGACGTCGCCCTCAAGCTCGGCAAACGCATCGGCGCGCTGATCGCGACCACGCTGCGCGAAAAGAACTGGCTCGCCGACGCCGAGTTCCACGTGGGTATTTCCGGCAACTACGCGACGCGCAGCGCCATGGCGCTCTTCCAGGAGGCCGACTGCGTGATCGCGGTCGGCGCGAGCATGAACCAGCACACGACCATGGCGGGCCTGCTCTATCCCAATGCCCGCATCGTGCACATGGACGCCAAGGCGGGCATCATCATGGGCGGCGGACGCCCCGCCGACTGCTACGTGCAGACCGACGCGCGCCTGGGCCTGGAAGCGCTGGAAGGCGCGCTCGCCAAGCGCTCGGTGCAGGCTACCGGCTTCCGCACGGCCGAGACCAAGAAGCGGCTGCTCAACCACTACGCCGACCCCGCGGAGTTCCCCATCGAAGAGGGCCACCTCGACCCGCGTGAAGTATGCATGGCGCTCGACGAAATCGTGCCCTCCGACATCGCGCTCATCACCGGCAGCGGCACGGCCGCGTCGGGATTTTCGACCGTGCTGTGCAATCGCCCGCGCCCCTACGTGCTCAATGCCCAGTTCTTCGGCTGCATCGGGCAGATGTTCCCCGCCGCGATGGGCGCGGTGGTGGCCAAGGGCAACCAGCCGGCGTTCCTGATCGACGGCGACGCGAGCTTTCTGATGCACCTCGCAGACTTCGATACCGCGGTCCGCTATGAGATGCCGCTGCTGGTAGTGGTCCTCAACGACCAGGCGCTGGGCGCAGAATTCCATAAGCTGAACGCGCACAAGATGAAAGCAGAGCTCTCGACCATACGCACGCCGGACCTGGGCGCAGTCGGTGTGGCCCTCGGCGGCAAGGGGCGGCTCGTGCGCACCATCGAGGACTTACGCGCAGCCGTCGCCGAATGGATCGCCAAGCCGTGCCCGATGATCATCGATGCACGCATCTCACGCAATGTCATGAGCCTCAGCTACCGGCGCGTGCTTTACGCCAAGGACGAATAGGCCGCTGCCGCGTCGTCCAAGCACCGCGCCAGAAGCCGCAAGTCCGGCTCGCTGCGCTGGTTCGCAAAACGGTAACAATCTCCTGCTATGGTGCCTGACACACAGGCACATGGCGGGAGATCTGTTATGGAAAGCGATGAGCTCACGCGCTCGAGAATTTTTCGTGTGGTCTACGACGACGACATCGAGGACGACTGCGACTGCGATTTATTGGAGAGGGACGATACAGATCTCTCTCAAGACGAAAAGATGGCCTGAAAGGAAGACACCATGCAGATTCAACCCTATCTGTTCTTCGACGGGCGCTGCGAGGAAGCGATCGATTTTTACCGCAAGACGCTCGGCGCGAAAGTTGAGATGCTGATGCGCTACAAGGAAGGAAAGCCCCGAGCCGCAGCAGCCCGGCATGGTCCCTCCCGGCTCCGGCGACAAAGTGATGCATTCGACGCTGCGCATCGGCGACGCGACGGTGATGGCCTCCGACGGACACTGCCAGGGCCAGCCGAGCTTCCAGGGATTTTCCCTTTCGCTCAGCGCGGCGAACGCGGCTGAAGCGCAAAAACTCTATGCAGCGCTCGCCGACGGCGGGCAGGTGCAGATGCCCCTGGGCAAGACCTTCTTCTCACCCTGCTTCGGCATGCTCAGAGACCGCTTCGGCGTATCCTGGATGATCATCACGTCACCCTGAATACCGCCGCGCTACGCCATTGCCACGCTGCAATGGCGCTGGCTTGCGCTAAGAATGTCCCCCAGTTAGAATTGCTATCGATGCCAACGGCATAGGTCGGTTGCGGCTGTTCGAGTCGCGCACCGAGAGCAATAGCCAGGGCATGCACGATCGCCCGGCGCACGATCTTTTTTAGAAGGAGATACATCCATCATGGCCCACCATCAAACGCGTCGCGCCTCTTTCCTATTCACCGCCCTTTGCGCCAGCACGCTCGCCGCCTGCGGCGGCGGAGGCAGCGACTCTACGACGTCGTCGCTCGATGCAAGCACCGTGTACCCCTCGGGACTGTCGGTGGTTTCTCCGGTGACCATGTCGGTGGGCACCGATACGCTGGCGTCGCTGCGCGTTTCTCCGTTTGCAATTCTGAAGGAGACGCTGCTGGCTTCACTGCACGGCGATTACAAGTCGGCCGCACGCACCGCCGGCCGGCTGCTGCCTATTTCCGATGCCTGGGCGGCTACCTATGTTCCGTCGTACATCGCCGCCGCCAACCGCATCAACGCGCTGTTGAATGGAAGCGCGACGGCGCGCGCCACCACGGTGTTCAATGCCACGCGGTTTCTCTCCTCGGCGGTCGACGCCGGGTGTTACGGTCCGCAGTTACTGTACCAAGGCCATCCAGATGGTACGCCGGCCAACGGCACGCTGTCGAGCGGAGACCTCGGCATGTGGAGCACCACCGACACCAGCACTGGCCACGTATGCGCCGCTGCGCAGCTCGACGCGCGCATGGACAGCATCACCCAACGCACCAGCATGGGACTCATGACGCTCGCCAGCCTGATCAACGTCGCCAGCACCGCCGGCAAGAGCCTGCCCGCGGCGGGCAGCAGCCTCACGTTGACTTCGGACATGAACAGCACGTTCACCACGATGACGTTCACCAGCGCCACGGTTGCCCAAAGCAGCGCCGGCGTCTGGACCTACACGGTGCAATTTACGTTTATCGATGCGAGCCTTCTTTCGCACAATGCCGAAATCAAGCTGACCCACACACCCGGGACGAGCCGCACCAGCTACACTGGGCTACTGACCTATGCCGTGACCCGCGGTACCGTGAACATGCTCAATTGCCCTGCTATCAGCGGCGGCACGGTCGACGTCGGCACGCTGCAGTACACCCGCAGCGGATCCACTTCCGTCACCATCGTTCAGCGCGAAGGCAATTATTGCGGCACTGGCACCGCGAGCAACCTCGCCGCCAGCGTGGCAACCCTGAAGTCGGATGGGCAGCTCGATCCCACCGCCACCTGGAACGGCACCCGCGGCTGGGCCAACAATTTCAACCGCTTCGGTGCGGTATATGATCCGACGACGCTTGCGGGCAACTATGCGCTCGGCTGGCAGGCTGGCTCCCAGGACGGCAACAGCCGCATCTTCAACATCGGGCTCAACTACAACTCCACGACGACGGTACGCGATGGCGAGGCGTATTTCGGCTACGGGACAGACATCACGACCAGCGACGGCAAGATTCAGGGCTTCATCTGCAACTGGGCGGGCCCCGGCAATTCGCACACCCTGAAAGATTTTTACCAGAGGCAGAACATCAGCTTCAACGACACGACCGGCAAGTGGGGCCTTTCATTGGGAGCGGCGAGTTCCTCCAACATCACCTATGCCCCGACCAACACCTGCATCAACACCGGCAGCACCTTCCTCTATGACCGCAACCTGAACAGCGTCCTGGGCGACGATACCGTTACCGTGACCACACCCGACCTGCAGGGCAAGGGCACGTCAGCGACGATACCGCTGGCAATCACTGCCCGCGGCATGGTCACGCCGTCGTTTTGATTGTGACGCGGGACCGCAGCACTGCGGTCCCGCGATGCGCGTTGAACTTAGAGAAAGGCGCGGCCACTACTCGTGTATGCCGTTGCTCTTGATGAGCGCGCCCCACTTCGACATCTCCGTCTTGATGGCGGCGGCGAGCTGCTCTGATGAGCTGCCCACCGGCTCGACGCCGGCCTTCATCAGCCGCTCCCTCACATCCGGCAGATTGAGGACGCGCACGAATTCCTGATTCAGCCGCCTGACGATCGCCTCAGGCGTTTTCGCCGGCACATACACTGCCTGTATCGAGATCGATTCGTAACCTGGCACGGCCTCCGCGACCGCCGGCAACCCCGGGAGCAGCGGCGAAGGCTGTGCGCTCGTGACCGCCAGCGCCCGCAGGCGGCCCGCTTTCACGTGCTCGTTCACCGCGCCCGCGGTGGGAAACATGAGCTGCACCTGGCCGCCAAGCAGTGCCGTCACCGCGGGACCGCTGCCGCGGTAAGGAATAACCACGATGTTGACACGCGCCACGGCATTGAAGAGCTCTCCCGTCAGATGCTGCGGCGTTCCTATGGGACCTGAAGAATAGTTGAGTTCGCCCGGCCGCGCTTTGGCGAGCGCGACCAGTTCCCGGGTCGACTTCACCGGCAGCGACGGATGCACCACCAACAGGTTCGGCTGCCTGATCGCCAGCGTGACCGGCGAGAAATCCGCGACCAGATCATAGGGAACATTTTTGCGCAGAAACTGCGAGAGCCAGAGCGTGGTGCCGCCTAGGATCATCGTGTAACCGTCGGGCGCGGCTTTGGCCACCAGCTCTCCCGCGATCGCGGCGCCGCGATTGTCGACGAGCACCTGTTGCCCGAGCGCCTCCGACAGTCCGGGCACCATCAGGCGCGCCGCAAAATCGTTGCCGCCTCCGGCCTCGGAAGTGACGATGCGGATCGGCCTGGCCGGATAGGTCTGAGCGCATGCTGCGTTCGCGCCCATGACGATGAAACCCAAAACACACAACTTGAGAGTCAGATGCAATCTGCACATATCGCCTCCATCGCCAAACCGCAAATCGATGCTACTCCAACTCGCGCCGGAGATAAAGAGAAGGCGCGCTCTGCACAAGGAAGCGGGACTTGATTTTATGCTATGCTGATGCAGTCATAAGACGACCGTACAACTGGTCGCGCCCGAGGCGTCAGCAGCGATCAGCGCAGCGCGCATTCCGGATCTGCCGAGCAGTTGCGTTGCGACACTGCTCCATCACCACATCGATGATGCGCTGATGCGCCTCTAGTCAGCGGCCGGAGTCGCGCGCCGACTGTGCATTCAGCGATTGCAAAGAACCGGATCGATTTGGAACCATCACCTACAGGAGACCACGAATGAGCGCATCCAGCAGCGCAAGCATCACCCAACGGCTTGCGGATTTCAGCGTCAATCTCAAATACGATTCCCTGCCGCCCGCAGTGATCGCTGCAGCGAAGAACGCAATCCTCGACACGCTGGGGGTCGCGCTCGCCGGAACCACCGAGGAAGGCACGCAGATGCTGCTGCGTTCATCGACCAGCGCGCCGGGCTCGGGCAGCGCGACCATCCTGGGCTCGCGCATGCCGGCCACGCCGACGGTTGCGGCGCTGATCAATACCTATGCCGCCCACGTGCTCGACTATGACGACACGCAGCACAATTCCGCCACGCACACGAGCGCTCCGGTCGTCCCCGCTGCGCTCGCCTGCGCAGAAACGCAGCACCGCAACGGCAAGGATCTGATCGCCGCGTACGTCGCCGGCTTCGAAATCGGAACCTGGCTCTCGCGCGTCGCGGGCTTTGGCAACAACCTCATGAAGCGTGGATTCCCGCCGAGCGGCGTGACCGGCGTCATCGGCGCAGCGGCCGCCGCAGGCAAGCTGATCGGCCTGAACGCGCTGCAGACCAAACGCAGTTTCGGCATCGCGACCTGCCATGCCGCAGGCACCAAGCTGGCGTTCGGAACCATGGCCAAAGCGCAGAACCTCGCCAACGGATCTCAGAACGGCGTGCTCTCGGCGCTGCTCGCGCGCGAAGGGTTCATCGGCCCGGACAACGTCCTGGACGGCGAACTGAACCTGTTTACGCAATTCGGCGGGCACACCGACGCGGATGAACTGTTCCGCAATCTTGGCCATCAATTCGAGCTCACGGAAAACACGCTCAAGATCTACGCCTGCGCCGGCTGGCGCAACCCGATCGTCGACGCGTCGCGCCTGCTCGCCGAAACTCACGCGCTCAAAACTCAGGACGTTGACAGGATGGAAGTGCGCGTGTGCATGCACGTCACGGGCCTGCCCAACTACCCGGAGCCGCGCACGGGTCTGGAAGGAAAATTCAGCGCCCAATATGCGGCGGCCGTCGGATTCACCGACCGTGCCGGAGGCGTCGCCCAGTTCAGCGACCAGCGCGTGGCCGACCCCGAACTCGCGGCCCTGACGCGCCGGGTCACACTCGTCGGCGACGAAGCGATGGGGTCCTTTCAGACCCGCGTGACCATCCACACCAAGGACGGGCGCGAGTTCTCCCATTTCATCCCCATCCAGAAGGGCAAGCACTCGAACCCCATGAACTGGGAAGAGCTCGCTGCCAAGTTTCGCGCCAATGCGCAGGCGGTGCTGCCGCAGGCGCAGGTGGATGCGCTCATTACGATGGTTCGCGACCTCGATAAATTGGACGACGTTGCCAAGCTCACCCGACTGTGCCTGCCAGCGAAGCCATAAACGATAGACCGTGCAGCGTGTGGAAGTTGATCGGAGGTTCCCTTAGACCAACCTAACCCACTCTTTCATATACCAACCCGTATATCAAGGGGCACTTCGACTTGCCCCTTTAGCCACACCGTTCATTTGGCGGAAAGTCCGATTGCTGATGCTCCAATCGCGCGCAAACCCACCTATTCCATTCGCAGCCAGGCGCGAAAAATTTGTGCTCGCCTGCCCGGATGTGCCGGGATAAGATAGCGCCGCAGAGGCGCCAGGATGAGCGCCAATCACTACAGGAGAATGACATGATGCGTCTCGCTGGTCTTGCGAAAACATTGTTGTTGCTCGGAGCAGCGGGATGCGCGGTGCCGGCGCAGGCGCAGGCGCCAGTGCCAGTGCCAGCGCAGTACCCAAACCGGTCGATCCGGATGATCGTGCCGTTCGCCCCGGGCGGGTCGGCGGATCTGGTGGCACGCGTGCTGGCGAAAACCATCGGCGAGCAGATGGGCCAGAACATGGTCATCGACAACCGCGGCGGCGCCAATGGCTATATCGGCGCCGACATGGCCGCGAAGGCCTCGCCTGACGGCTACACGGTCCTCTACAACACCTCGATCATGATCTTCAGCCGCCACATCGAATCCAAGCTCAACCACGACCTATTCAGGGATTTCGAGCCGATCGCGCTGACGGCGACGGTGCCGCAGATCCTCATCGTGCCTCCCGCGTTTCCGGCGAAGAACCTTAAGGAATTTATCGAGCACGTGCGCGCGAATCCCGGAAAGCTCAACTACGCCTCGATCGGCAGCACGAACATCGCCTCGCTCACCACGCTGCTGTTCCTGAACATACACAAGCTGAGCGCGCAACTCGTCCCTTATAACGCGAGCGGTACCGCGTACCTGGATCTGGTGGGCGGCCGCATGGATTTCTATTTCGGGACGGTGGCCGCGGCGGCGCCCTTCGTGAAGGACAACCGGCTGCGCGGGATCGCCGTGACCAGCCTGCAGCGCACCAAGGTATTGCCGGACGTGCCCACCCTCGATGAATCGGGCATGCCGAAGTTCGAAGCCACCGCCTGGCAGGGAATGCTGACCTCCGCCAAGACGCCTGCCGCCATCGTCAACCGGATCAATGCCGAGATCATTAAGGCGCTGAAGAACCCCGAGCTGCAACGGCAGTTCGAAGCGCAGGGCACGCTGCCCCTGGGATCCACGCCCAAGGAATACGGCGAGTACCTGAGGCGCGAAGACGAGCGCTGGGGAAAAATCATCAGCGACGCGCATCTCAAGCCGGGGTCGTAACGTAACGGTCGCGGTAGCACTCCGCACTCAATCACCAGGCGGCGCCGCATCGCATGCGCATCGCGAAATTCAGATGATGACGCTGACGATGTACATTTAAAATTCGGTTTAGCTCACCGGCTGCAGAGATACCGGCATGGGAGACGGCAAAACATGACAGCAACAGGAAGCAAGGGTCGGGCAGCGGCACGCAAAGAGCTGAGTTGCGACGTGCTGGTGGTCGGCATGGGATTTTCCGGACCGGTGACGGCACTGCGCGCGCTCGAGCAGGGCGCGAAGGTAATCGCCATCGACAAGCAGCCGCGCGGCTGGTGGACGCCGGGCGGGGCCATGATGATCCACTCGGAACTGCACCTCGCCTACTGCAGCATGACGACGCCGGAGGCCAAGCTCGTCGAGGAAATGACCGCCGTCACCGACGGCCTGATACCGCGCGATCTGCTGGAGACCACCGCCCACAACGCCGGCCGCGCCATGAAGTGGATCATGGGGCACGGCGCCGAGTTCGTGGAACCGCCCGGCCGCGAGCTGCGCTTCAAGCCGCAGCCGCCGAACCGCGTGTGGGGACGCATCAAGCCCGGCGGCGTTTACGATCTGGCCAACTCTGGTTACAAGAAGCTGGTGCTGAACCTGGAATCGAAGATACTCGAACAGGGCGGCAGCATTCTTTACGGGACCAAGGCCGTAAAGCTCCTGACCGATGCCAATGGCAAAGTGACTGGCCTCAGAGTCGAGGACCGCGACGAGCGTTACGATATCAAAGCCAAAGCGGTGATCCTGTGCACTGGCGGCTACGAACGCAACAACGAGATGCTGGTGAAATACCTGGGCCCGCGCGCCGACGAGATCATCCGCTTCGTCGGCCCGTGGGGAACAGGAGACGCCTACCGCCTGTGCGCCGAGCTCGGCGTCTATATGCGCTCGATGAATCACGCCGCGCTCTCGCATTACTATTCGATCGACGCACGGCACAAGGAAGACCTGCTGGGCGCTTACCTCGACGCCGTGGGGCTGCAGGGCATCCTCGTCAACAAGGACGGACAGCGCTTCGCCAACGAGGGCTTGGGGCCGCGGGCCGTTGGTAGCCTGATGACCAAGACCTCGCTCGACATCTTCGGCTGGATCATCATCGACCAGGCGATCTATTCGAATCCAGAGGTAAAAGCAAAGATCGACGACGTCTGTTTGTTCGGCGGAACGATATACAGCGCGGACACGATCGCAGAGCTCGCCGCCAAGGCGGGGATCAGCCCGCGGCTGCCGCTGACCGTGGAAGAATTCGATGGCGCGGTCGTCAACGGCAAGACCGCGGAACTGGCGGTGCCGCGGACCATGGACATCAAGCAGGCGCACGCCCTGGAAGGCCCGGGCCGCACCCGCATCAATCGCATCTCAGAGCCGCCGTTTATGGCGATTCCCTTCCTGCCGGGGCTGGTCGCAACCTATGGCGGATTCCTGGTGAATCCGGATGCGCAGGTGCTCGACTGGGACCAGAAGCCCATACCTGGTCTGTACGCGGCCGGCCTGGCGATGGCGGGCAGCACCACCGGCGGCGCCGACAATCCGGCGGGCGCCTACGTCGGGTTTCAGGCCACCGCGCTGATCTTCGGGCTGCTCGCAGCGGAGAGCGCAGCGAAACTCTGACGGCGCGCCTGCGCTACTCTTCGAGCTTGATGCCGCTTTCCTGAACCAGCTTGCTCCAGCGGCTGACCTCGGTGGCGATCAGATCCTGCACCTGCTTCGGATTACTCCCCACCATCGTCGTGCCCTCGGGACCGAACTTCTGTGCCACATCGGGAGCATGAGCGGCCTTGGCAAGTTCCGCGCTCAGCTTGTTCACGATCGCCGGCGGCGTGCCGCGGGGCGCTACGAAACCCAGCCAGCTCGAATAATCGTAGCCCGGCACGCCCTGCTCCGCCACCGTCTGCACGCCCGGCAAAAGCTCCGAGTGCTCGTCGCTCATGATGCCCAGTATCTTGAGCCTACCCCCCTTGATGTATTGCAGCCCGTTCACCAGGGGGCTCGGGTTGACGTCCACGCGCTCGGCGATCAGATCGAGCAATAGCGGCGAGGTCCCCTTGTACTGGATATACGTCGCCTGAGTATTGGTGGCGCTGTGCAGCCACGCGCCGGCGAGATGCGGAATGCTGCCGGCTCCGGTCGCGGCGACGTT
Organism: uncultured beta proteobacterium; assembly: GCA_903905655.1. Taxonomy (GTDB): domain Bacteria; phylum Pseudomonadota; class Gammaproteobacteria; order Burkholderiales; family SG8-41; genus PALSA-1004. The sequence goes on from CAIVHG010000021.1 coordinate 44,345, forward strand.
GATCTTGCCGGGATTGGCCTTCGCATAGGCGATGTATTCCCGGATCGTCTTCGCGGGAAAGGACGGGCGCGCCAGGAGCACCGTGACGCGCTTGCTCATCAGCGACACCGGAGCGAAATCCCTGACCGTGTCGTAGCCCAGGTTCTTGTAGAACGCCGGATTGACGGTAAAGCTCGAGGTCACGACCAGCAACGTGTAGCCGTCCGGCGCCGCCTTGGCCACATAAGCACCGCCAATGGTGCCGCCTGCGCCCGCCTTGTAGTCGACGACAAACGAGCGCCCCAGGCTATCGCTGAGCTTTTGCGCATACACGCGCGCCTCGATGTCGGTCGCCCCTCCGGGGGTGAACGGCACGACGATCTGCACCGGCTTCGCGGGATAAGTTTCTGCAGTGCCCTGCGCAAGCGCAGCGCCCGTAGCAAGCATTGCCGTAACGCCCAACATCAAGTGCCGCATGATCGCCTCCTCTTAAAACCGCAGTTTTGGACTTCGCGATGCGCTAACAGCTTAAGATGATACGCGCAAAGCCAGTGCAGCCATACGGCCGGCGCGCTAGCGCGCCGACAGAAACTCGCTCATGTGGCCGGCGAGCAGCTCGGGATGGCGGTAGAGCAGATCATTGTCGCTCATCTCGATGATCACCGAGCGGCAATCCGCCATCAGCTTTTCCAGCACCGGGCCCTGGCGGGCCAGATGCGCTTCGCGCTTGATCACGAGCTCGATTACCAGCGAGGGCGCCGCGACGCGCTTCAAAGCCGCGCCAATGTCGAACGCCCAGCTCGCGCGATAAAAGGCCCCGTAGCCCTGCCGGCCGTGCAGCAGGTCCAGCACTTCGTCTTCGAGTTCGCGCAGCCCGGCGTCCGCCACCTGCTCGCGGTTGATCGTCTTGGGCCGCCACCAGATGCGCGACAGCTTGTCGAACAGCAGTGCCCAGTCCCTCAGATCCAGGCCCGGCTCGACAACCTTTTGCGTCTCGCGCAGCTTGTGAGCGTAGTCCGGCACCGAAGCCAGGCGCTTGCCCTGATCGCTGATCAGGCTGTGCGTCATGCCGGCGATGATGTAGCGCTCCACGCGCTGCGGCCAGGTCGATGCCAGCATGGCGCCGATCTTGTTTCCGGCATGCAGCCCGAACACATGCGCCCGCTTGATGCTAAGTGCATCCATGAAGTCGATGACCATCTGCGCAAACGCGTTCATGTCAGGCACGCCCTGCAGCGGATCCGAATAGCCGAAGCCCAGCAGGTCGGGTGCATAAACAGTGTAGCCGCGCAACAGCGGCATCAGGCGCAGATAGGCGCGCGAAGACAGATTCGTCGAATGCAGCAGCAGCAGCGGCGGCCCCTCCCCGCACACGCGGTAATGGAGCTGGCCACGGGGCGTGTCGGCATAGCCATGCCTGATCGTTGACGTCATCATCGGGCTCCGCGCGCGCTATGCAGCGTGACCGCCCGCGCCCATCAGCTTCAGGGCGTCGTACACCTTGCGGTCGATCGGTATGCCTTCCTTGTGCGTGCGCGCGCGTTCGCGGCGCGAACGCTCGGAAGGAATGCGAATCTCGTCCACACCGGGGCGGCGCGGCGTTTCCTTGATCATCTTGATCAGCCTGGAGAGATCGCGCTTGTAATCTTCCGCAGGCAGCAGCAGCTCCGGATCGAACACCACGAACAAATGGCCGTAGTCCGAAACGTTGCCGTGCGGAAGCGCACAGCCCGCGAGCAAACCCAGCGCCTGTATGGTGAGCGACAGCCCAAAACCCTTGTGGCGATCCGCGCCGCCGAACGGCAGGATGGCGCCCTTGAGCGCTGCCAGAGGATCTCGCGTCAGCATGCCCTGCTCGTCGATGGCCACGCCTTCCGGCAGCTCCTCGCCCAGGCGCGAGCGCAGCGCGAGCTCTCCGCGCATGATGGCGGCGGTGCCCATATCGAAAGTGTAGGGACCGTCGGCACTCGGCAGCGTGAACGCCATCGGGTTGGTGCCGAGCCTTGCGCGCATGCCTCCTTCCGGCGCCACCACGGTGCCGGCGCCGGAAAACATCATGCCTACGAGGTTGTCGCGGGCGATGATGTCGAGATAATAGGAATTGCGCCCGGAGAGCGCGCAGTTGTGGAGCCCGACGACTGCGATGCCCGACTTCTTCGCTTTCTCGGCCGCCATGCACGCCGCCTTGTATACCGCGTAGTAGCCGATTTGATTGCCGCCGTCGATCAGCATCGACACCGGGGTCTCGCGCACCACGCGGATCGGCTGCCGCGGTTCTTTGACGCGCGGGTTGTCGGCGATTTCGAGGATGCGCGGCAGCCCCGCAAACGGATAACCGCAGCAGGCGGCGTCCACCAGATGGTCGCAGGTGATGCGCGCCGCCTCCGGCTCATAGCCGAGCTGTTCGAGCGCGCGCGTGCCGAGTTCGGTGGCTTCTGCGATCGAAAGCGTCAGCGCGTCGCTGGGCTGATGGCGCCTCATCGCGATCTGCCTGCATATGCGCACGCCGTTTCATGCGGCGCGCAGAGTGTATCTGAATGCATCATGTGTTCTTTGCTCCTTCGTTGAAGGCTACCGCCGCTCACAGATATCCTGCTAGTCAGTGCTACTGCATGCGCACGCCGGCGCGTGCGGCCGTCGCGGTCCAGCGCTTCACGTCATTGGCGAGCAGTTGCTGCAGTTCGCTCGGAGTCGAAGGCAGGGGCGCCGCGGCGATGGCATCGAGAAACTTGGTGAATGCCGGGTCACGCACCGCTTTGTTAATCTCCGCATTCAGACGGCTGCGTATGCTTTCGGGCAGGCCGTGGGGCCCGAACATGCCCCACCACACGCCGGCCACCAGATCAAAGCCCGCCTCGCGCATGGTCGGAACATCCGGGTCTGTTGCGACGCGCTGCTCGGCCGCATAGGCGAGCCGGGGCAGCCGCTCCGCTCCGCCGGTGCCGCGTATCGAGGCCATGGTGGTGATGACCAGATCGATGCGCCCTCCGATGAGGTCGATCAGCGACGGCGCCGTGCCCTTGTAATGAATGCCCTCCATCTTGACACCGCCGACCGTCAACGCGAACAGCTCGGTCACCAGATGCTGGCTGCTGCCAATCCCGGCGGTACCGAAATTGACCTTGCCCGGATTGTTCTTCGCATACGCCACGAATTCCTGCAGGTTGCGCGCCGGGAAATTCGCGCGCATCACGATCGCGAGCGGCGCGAACGCCACGCGGCCGATGGCATCGAAATCCTTGACCGGATCGTAGGGCGTCTTCTGCACGGCGGCGCCGGTGGCGAGCGAGTTCGACGACAACAGGAGCGTATAGCCGTCAGGCGCCGCGGTCGCCACGATATTGATTCCGATCGTGCCGCCCGCGCCGGTGCGATTGTCGACAATGAACTGCCTTCCAAGCACCCGGCCCAGGTGATCAGCGACCGGCCGCGCGATCACATCGCCGCTGCCGCCAGGAGCAAATGGCACCACCAGACGGATCGGGCGCGACGGCCACGCGTCGGCGGCGCACGCCTGGTATGCCTGCAGCAGCAGCGCGCAGGCGGCGATCAATGACAGCGTGCACTTCAATAGCGTTCTATTAAACATGGATTCACTCCCGTCGTTAGTCGTCGGCCTAGTGCCGAAATCCTTCGTGTGGTCTGCCGTTGCGGCAGTGTTGCTTGCTATAGGAACAGGGTCTGGTCAGGCAGTCGCCGGGCGGTCCGGATCTACATTTACACGCCAGGACGGGCGCGCCCGCAGCCCCCTAAGTCTTGGCGCGGACCTCTGTAATTCTTTTAATGTGTCTGGCAAACTAACGTCAAAATGTTAGCAGAGCCTCAGGCCCTTCGCAATCAGGCACATGAAGCACACACGGCGCCGCAGGTGCTAACATGCATAGCCCATCATCATAATCAAATGGACACTCGCGCCCAGCGCGAGCGGATTTCACGGGAGGCTCGACAAATGCATAACCATAACAGCATAAGTACTCTGCGCCGCGCGCTGTGGTCGGGCGCCGCGCTCTGCACGCTCACCAGCGCCGCGTTCGCGCAGAAGGCCGCGCCGGAAGCTTACCCTACGCACCCGATCCGCTTGATAGTGGTGTTCGCCGCCGGCGGTGGAGGCGATATCCTGGGGCGGCTGTTCGCGCGCCAGCTCACCGACCGCTTCGGCCAGCAGGTGGTGGTCGACAACCGCTCTGGTGCGGACGGCATCGTCGGCGCAGAGCTGACCGCCAATGCAGTGCCCAACGGCTACACCTACGCGCTGGTGTCGGGCAGCCTCACGGTGCAGCCTTCGCTCTACAAGAAGCTGCCGTACGACGTGGTCAAGGACTTCGCCCCGGTGACCTCGCTGGTGTCGCTGTCGTACGTGCTGGTTGTACATCCCACGGTGCCCGCCAAGTCGGTGAGCGAGCTGGTGGCAGCGGCCAAGGCGGCGCCGCGCACCATCATGTACGGCTCGGCCGAGAAGGGCTCCACCGCGCATCTCGCGGCCGAGCTCCTGAACTCGCTCGCCGGCATCGAGCTGCAGCAGGTGCCCTACAAGGGCACGGCGCAGGCGCTGACTGCGATACTCGCGAAGGAAGTGTCGATCGGATTTTTCTCCGGCGCATCGACCGCGCCCTTCATCAAGAGCGGTCGCCTCAAAGCGCTCGCCACCACCGGGGCAAAACGCATGGCTGCGTTTCCCGACGTGCCGACCGTCGCGGAAGGCGGAGTCAAGGATTACGATTTCAGTTCCTGGCTCGGCATCATCGCGCCGGCCGCCACACCGCGCGCCATCGTCACCCGCATGAACCGGGAACTCGTCGCCATCCTCGCGCAGCAGGAGGTCAGGAAACAGCTGATCGACATGGGTTACGACCCGGTCGGCAACACCCCGGAGGAATTTGCACGCGACATGAAGCAGGAATTGCCGAAGTGGTCGAAGGTCGTGAAGATCGCCGGGCTCACTGCCCAATGACCGCGCTCAGCGCTCGAGCGCCGCGAACGGCGCCGCTTCCGCGCGCTCGCACCACGGACATTCGACGCTAGTCACCGCAGGCCGCTCGCGCAGGTAATGCAGCAGCAGGTATACACGCGGCGCCTTGAGCGCCTTGAGCACCCTGATGTAGACGGTCGCGCGATCGGCCGCGAGGGCTTTCACCAGCGCATCGATCCCGGCCGCGACCTGCGCTTCGCTGACATCGGCGCGGGCCGTCAGGTCGTAGCGCACGAGAAACTCCGGGCCCTCGCGCAACGGCTGTCCGGCTGCGACGCCGTCGCCGGAGATCGGTACGTAGACGTCTACCGAGTGCTCGGTGCGAACTTCCGCCATGCGCGCACGCCACGGCGTGTGCGCTGCAGTCGTGCGCGCCTCGCCCTCGAATGCCGCCCGCGATTCGATCTGCCATACGTTCATGAAGGCGCGCGGGCGGTCGAGGCGCGCGTAGCCCTGCGTCGACAGATAGCCCGGCACCTGCAGCAGGCGCGGCACATGCTCCTCGCCCTGCCAGCGATTGAATTCCGCGTCCCAGCCTTCCGCGACCGTGGAGCGAACGGTATAAACCACCGCGCCAAGTTTCTGCATCCGTGCGATTCCTTTGCAACCAGGCGTAGATTTTCCTGCTGCACGCTGAGCTTCAGCGCCCGTAGAGTATCGATTGCCATGCGCGAGACCGCGCATCTTAAGCAAGGGGCAACAGCCATTCATCGGAGCGGCCCCATGTATAATAACAAATCATCCGCAGCATCGCGGCACGCCGCGCTTTCCACTCACATTCTGATCGGCCAGATCACATGACGGACAGCCTGCCAGCAGCAAGCTCTGAGGATTCCGCAGACTCGGGCGAGCTGCAGGAACGCCTTGCACTACTGCGCAACAGCGCCAGCCGCTACACCGCAGGCGACGTGCATGTGAAGCGTGCACGCGCGCTGCGCGGCACGCAACCCGGTTTCGATCGCGACGCCTGGCGGCAGATGGCGGAGCTCGGCTGGCTCGGCACGCTGATCCCGGAGCGCTTCGGCGGCGTCGGACTGGGGTGCACAGAGATGGCAGTGATCTGCGAAGCACTGGGCCGCGCGCTCCTCCCGGAACCGGTGACTGCAGCGGCAGTGCTTGCGGGAGGCGTGCTCCTCTATGGCGACAACGAAACGCTGAAGGCGGAGCTCGCACCCGCGCTCGCCGCGGGCACGCTGATCCCCGCGCTCGCCTGGCGCGAAAGCGTGCATGACACCGACATGCTGGCAGTCGAAACCCGCGCCGAGCAGACGCCGCGCGGCGTGAAGCTCTACGGCAGCAAATGCCTGATCATCGGCGGCGCGGCGGCGGACGGCTTGATCGTGTCAGCCCAAAGCAGCGGCGGCATCGGCCTTTACTGGGTGCCGGGCGCCGCAGCCGCGCCCGGCCTGTCCTATCGCGAGCTGCCCGATGGCAGAGCCAGCGCAGAGCTCGTGATGTCCGGCGTCGAAGTGCCTGCCGCGCACTGCGTCGCCGGACCCGGCGCCGCGAGCGCAGCGCTGGAACGCGCCTACGACGAAGCGCTCGTCATGGCGTCCGCGGAGCTGCTGGGACTCTCCACACGGGCGCTCGAGATCACGCTCGAATACCTGCGCACGCGCGTGCAGTTCGGCAAGCCCATCGGCAGCTTCCAGGCCCTGCAGCACCGCGCGGCCGATCTCTATATACAGCAGCGCATGTGCCGCCATTCCCTGGACGAGGTGCTAGCCGCGCTGCAGCGGCCGGACCTTGCGGCAGAGGAGCGCGGCGCGCTCGCAAGCCGCATCAAGGCACGCTGCTCGGAGGCGAGCCTGCGCATCACCCGCGACGCCATCCAGATGCACGGCGCCATGGGGTTTGCCGACGAATGCGATGTCGGGCTCTACCTCAAACGGGCGCTCACCCTCGCGGCCTGGCTGGGCGGCGCGCTGCTGCACCGGCGGCGCTACGCCAGGCTCGCGCTCAAGGAAACGACGGCCTAGCGGCCGCATCGCGCTCACGCACCGGACAGCGGAGGCTCTGCAACCATGCACGACTGGAACAACATGAACGACGACGACTTCCGCAAGGAAGTGCGCCGCTTCATCGAGCAGAACTATCCGCAGGACCTACGCTTCCTGCCGCACCGCCCGCGCTTCAGCGTGATCAAGCCCTGGCTCATGCTGCTCGTCGAGAAAGGCTGGGCTGCACCGCACTGGCCGGTGCAGTACGGAGGCATGGGCTTGTCGCCGCGCAAGCTCCTCATCTACATGGATGAGCAGGGCCGCTGGGGCGTGGCGCGCCAGTTTCTGGGCGAGGCCGGCGTCGTGCAGCTGGGGCCGATGCTGATCAGGTTTGGCAGCGAGGAGCAGCGCGCGCGCCTGCTGCCGAAAATACTGCGTTATGAAACCATCTGGTGCCAGGGCTACTCGGAGCCGAATGCGGGCTCGGACCTGGCGAGCCTCAGCACCGAAGCGCTGCTCGACGGCGACGAATTCGCCATCAACGGGCGCAAGATCTGGACCTCCAGCGCGCTCGATTCCACGCACATGTTCCTGATCGTGCGCACCGACAAGACCGGCAAGAAGCAGCAGGGCATCACCTTCCTGCTGCTCGATCTGGCGACGCCCGGCGTCACGGTGCGCGGGATCAAAAACATCGCCGGCACCACCGACTACTGCGAAGTCACGCTCGACAATGCGCGCACCGCGCGCTCCAACATGGTGGGCGAGCTCAACCAGGGCTGGACGGTTTCGCGCAACCTTCTCGGCTTCGAGCGCATCAACACCGGCAGCCCGCGGCGCTCCGAATTCGCATTCAAGCGCCTGGAGGCGCTGGCGCGCGAGCGCGGACTCTTCAAGGACGCGGGATTCGTCGACCGCTATGCGCAGCTCGCGCTGGACCTTGCCGACCTCAAGGCGGTCTACGTGCACTTCGCCGACCTGCTGACGCGCGGCGAGCCGCTGGGCCCGGATCTCTCGGTGCTGCAGCTGCTCTCTTCGGAGACCAACCAGCGCATCACCGAATTCATGCTCGAAGTATCCGGAGAACTGGGACTGACCGTCGCGCCGGGCGAAACGCAGAATGAGCGCGTCGATGCGCTGACGCCATTCCTGGTGATGCGCGCGGTCACCATCGGCGCGGGCACCAGCGAGATCCACCGCAACATCATCTCCAGGCACGTCCTGAAGCTGCCGGGCTAGCCGCACCGTCAGCGCTCATGCACACCGCCAACCAGCATACTCACCATAGGGCGCAACCATCATGACCTACACCACGCTCGAAGTACGCAAGGAGAACGGCACCGGATGGATCGTGTTCAACCGCCCGCAGGTGAAGAACGCCTTCACCGTGGCGAGCTTCTACGAAACGCACCGCGCGGTCGACGCGCTGGCGCAAGACGACGAAGTGCGCACCATCGTGCTCATGGGCAAGGGCGGCAATTTTTCGAGCGGCCGCGACTTCCGCGACACCAGCGTGGTACCGCCGGATTTCGAGGAGCGGCGCAACGACGCGTTCACCGCGCTCGAGTGCTGCAAGAAGCCGACCATCGCCGCGGTCGCCGGCTACGCCATCACCGGCGGCCTCACCATGGCATTGTCATGCGACATGATCATCGCGAGCGAAGATGCGATCCTGCAGGACACTCACGCCAAGATCGGCGCCATCACGCTGCGCGCAAGCAGGTTGTACGAAGCGCTGGGGCCGCAGCGCGCCAAGGAGCTGCTATTCACCTGCCGCCGCGTCACGGCGGCCGAAGCCCTAGCGATGGGGCTCGTCATCAAGGTGGTGCCGACGGACCAGCTCGAGCAGGCGGCGGCGGACCTGGCCGCGCAGATCAACCAGCAGGATCCGGTGGTGGTGAGTGCGATCAAGAACACGATCAACAAGGTGATACGCTTCGATCAGTTCCGCCTGCTGGAGCTCGAGGAACTGGAAAAGCGCCGCTTCAACGACCTGCGTTCGGAGCAGCAGGCGATGGCCAAGGGCCGCGACGGCCTCGCGAAGTAACCGCTCAGGCTCAGCCGGCGCCGCCGCGCTCAGCCACCTTGGTCAGCGCGTCGTAGATCTTGAGTTCCATCTCGATGCCTGCACGCAGGCCGCGCGCACGGTTACGATGGCTGTGTTCGGACGGCATGCGGATTTCCGCGACCCCTTCCTGGCACGGGGTAGCCTTGATGCGTGCGATGGTCGCGCTCAGATGGCGCTTGAAATCCTCCAGCGGCAACAGCAGATCGGGCTTCACCGCGACAATCAGATAGCCGTACGTCTGCTCGACATCGTAACCCGAGCCGGCCAGCACGCCGAGCGCCTCCATTGCCATCGCCAGCGCGAAACCCTTGTGGCCGGCGAGCGGCAACAGCGCGCCCAACTGCGCCAGCCCCGGATCGCGCGTCGGCCGGCCCGCGGCATCGATCGCCACGCCTTCGGGCAGCAGCTGCCCGAGGCGCTTGCGGAATTTGAGATCGGTCGCCGGAAAGGCCGAAGTGCTCAGATCGATGATCAGGGGATCGCCCTCGGTCGGGAATCCGAATGCGATCGGGTTGGTGCCGAGCGCGGCGTGCGCCCCGCCATGCGGCGCCACCTGCCGCAGACTGCTCAGGGTGTGCATGCCGACCAACCCGGCGCGGGCGATCATCTCGACGTAATACGCGCTGCGGCCGCTCATCCAGCTGTTGGTGACGCTGACGATCGCGAAACCATGCTCCTGCGCCTTCGCGATCGCCGCCTGGGCCGCGCGGTACACCGCGTACATGCCATTGTTGTTGCCACCGTCGTACATGAGCGACACCGGGGTCTCGCGCAGCGCGCTCAGCGGCCGGCGCGGGTTGCGGAACTTGGGGCTGTCCACCATGTTGAGAATCTTCGCCGGCCCGGAATATTCGTAGCCGCACAGCGATGCATCGATCACGTGGTCGGCGATGATGCGCGCCTCCTCCCCGTCAAGCCCGATGCCGCGCAGCGCACGCTCGGAAAGCTCGCGCGCTTCAGCAACGCTCAGCCGCACCCGGTCGTTCGCGAGATGCTCCATATACCCCCCTCGATTGTCGGATTCACATTATACTGGAACGCATGAGTCTAGCCGGGTCTGCCCCCCGTTAACACGGCACTTGCATTTACAGGGACCCACACCCGGCGTAAATTAAATTCGCCTCAATAAAATTACACGCGTCTGCAACGGCGCATGAAGGCATCCATCAACACATTGAACGGGACCTGAAGATGAAAAAATCCGCATGGTTGTTGTTCGGCGTATTGTTTTTGACGCTTCCGGCGTTCGCCCAGGACGCCTATCCCTCGCGCCTGATCAGGCTGGTGCTCGGCAATCCGGCGGGCGCGACTTCCGACGTGCTCGCGCGCCAGATGCTGCCCAAGCTCTCCGCGAACCTGAGCAATGCAAACATCATCGTCGACAACCGCATCGGCGCCAATGCCAATATCGCGGTCGAATTCGTCGCCAAGTCCAAACCCGATGGTTACACGCTGATGCTCAACACCTTGAACGTCGTGTTGAGCCGCGCGATGGGCGAGAAGCTCGGCTACGATCTGTTCGCCGACCTGGTGCCGGTCGCACTGCTCGCCTCGGGCCCGCAGTGGCTGACCGCGGCACCGATGCTGCCGGTCGACACTCCTGCACAGTTCATCGCTCACCTCAAGGCGAGCCCCGCCAAGCTCGCCTACGGCTCGGCGGGCACCGGCAACATCACCCATCTCGCGGCGCTGCTGTTTCTGCAGGCTAATGGACTGTCCGCGCTGCACGTCCCCTACAAGGGCGGATCGTTCGCGATGATCGACCTGGTGGCCGGGCGCACGCAGTTCGCGATGCCCGACACCACGCTCGTCATCCCGCTGGCGAAAGACAAGCGCATCAAGGTGCTCGCCATCACCAGCCTCAAACGCTCGCCGCTGCTGCCCGAAGTTCCGACGCTCAACGAAACGGTCATGCCCGGGTTCGAGATCGCCAACTGGTTTGGCGTCCTGGCGCCCACCCAGACGCCGCCTGCGATCATCCGGCGGCTCAATGCCGAGCTCGTGAAGATGATGCAGGATCCGGAGATGAAAACCCGCATGGCGCAGGAGGGACTGAATCTGCTCGGCTCCACGCCTGAGGAATACGGCGCCCTGATCAAGAGCGAAATGGAGCGCTGGGACAAGGTCATCAAGACCGCCGGCATCACGCCCGAATAATAATGGTGCTGCCTGTGGCAGTTCGTGTAATCACAACTGGATAAGCAACCATGAACGCAGAGCAACTGCGCGCGATTGCACTGTCAGTCCGCAACTGGGGCCGCTGGGGGCCCGACGACGAGATCGGCACGCTCAACTACATCACGACGGAGTCTATCGCCGCCGCCTGCCGGCTCGCCACCACCGGCAAGGTGTTTGCGCTCGGCATCCCGCTGCAGCACTCTGGTCCGCAAAGCGGCGCGCGGCAGCGCTTCAACCCCATTCACACGATGTTCCGCGACGGCGGCGACGCCCCGAAGGACGCGGCGGGCGTTGCCCGGATGGAGGGTTACGGCAGCGCGGACGACTGCATCACGATGCCGCTGCAATGCACCACCCAGTGGGACGCACTCGCGCACATCTACTTTGAAGGCAAGATGTGGAACGGCTACGACTGCAGCCTGGTGACGAGCCTGGGTGCAGCGAAAAACGGCATCGAAAAGACCAAGGACAAGATCGTGGGACGCGGCGTGCTGCTCGACGTGCCGCGCTGGAAGGGCGTGCCGGCGCTGCCGCCCCGCTACGCGATTACGCCCGCCGACCTCGACGGCACCGCCGCCGCACAAAAGGTCGAGATCAAGCGCGGCGACCTGCTGCTGATCCGCACCGGCTTCATGGCAGGATATCTGGAGCGCGGCAACTGGGGCACTTACGACAGCGACCCCTCACCCGGCGTTGCCGTGGAAACCGCGCCGTGGATGCACGCCAAGGAGATCGCTGCAGCGGCGGCTGACAATTATGCGCTCGAGGTGCGGCCGTCCGAGGTTCCTGGATTCCGCGCTCCGTTCCACCTGTGCGCCATTCCGAACATGGGGCTCACGATCGGAGAGATCTTCTACCTCGAGGAGCTGGCCGCCGATTGCGCGGCCGACGGCCGCTATGAATTCCTGCTGGTCGCGCCGCCGCTGCCGGTCACCGGCGGCGTGGGCACGCCCATCAATCCGTACGCGATCAAATAGGATTACACGCGAGCACATTCATCAGTTCGCGCACGTCGGACAGCGACTCCAGATTTCTCACCATGTCGATCGCGGCCTCGATGCCGGCAGCCGGCAGCCGCCCGCCGCACTCATCCGCGCAGCGCCTGAATTTTTCGACCAGTTCGCCGAAGCTCATCGGATCTTCGGGGCTGCCGCGCGGCGCATCCTTGCGTGCGCACAGCGTCCTTCCATCCTGCAGCGTGATGCTCACCAGCGCCGGACTCATCTGTCCGGCATGCCTCGCTTCGATTTCCGCATCCACCAGCGGCCGCACCTTCTGAGCGAGCGCGAGCACGCGCGGGTTGCGCATTTCGCGCTCCGCAAAGTCCTGGATCAGCACGTCCTTCTTGACGAGCGCAGTGGCGACGCAATAAGGGATGCTGAACTGCGCATCGACGACGCTCACCGGGCGCGTCTTCACTGCGAGCGGCATGCACACGTTCTGGTAGGCATGCTGGTTGACCCCGACCGTGATGGACGCCACCGCATCGGCATCGATGCGGTGCTCGCGCAGCAGATTCAGGGTGGCATCGATGGCGGTGTGCGTGTAGCGGCACGACGGATAGGGTTTAAAGCTTAGATTTACGCCTTCGAACCGCTTCCCGATTTCTGCAAGCAGTGCAGCGCGATCGTAGGCGTCCTTCAGGTACACATGGTAGAGCCCGGCCGCTCCTTCGAGGACATTGTGCGCGCCGGTGATGCCGTTCTTTGCGAGCAGCGCCGAGAGCACACCGCCGCGCGCGGCAAATCCCGGCTGCATGCGCTTGGTGAGCGCGCCGTCGGCCATGCATTGAGTGTTGCCCGCGGCCTGGGCGTAGGCGATGCCCATCGCATTCACCATCTGCTCCACATCGAGGCCCATCAGGATGCCGGACGCGGCCGTGCCGCCGAAGTAGCCGTAGGTCGACGTATACATCCAGCCGCTCGCGATCGGCGCCACTTTCGTCGCGAGCCCCATGCGGCACACCCAGTCGAGTCCGAGCGTCACCGCGGTGATGAGCTGCCGGCCCGTGACCGCGCCCAACTGCTCCGCGACCGCAAGCGCGGCCGGGACCACGGAGACTCCGGCGTGCAGCAGCGCCTTATCATGCGTGTCATCGAAATCGAGCGCATGTGCCAGCGTGGCATTGGCGAATGCCGCTTCGGGTGCGGGCACTTTATGTCCGGAGAGCAGGATGCACGCCTGCGGGTTGGCGTAGGTTGCGAGCAGCGTCGCAACGGTTTCCCTGCATCCTGGCGCAGCCGCCCCGGCGATCGCAGTGCCAAGTATGTCGAGGATGTCGTTCTTGCTCGCCTGAATCGCAGGCGCCGGCAGATCTTCGTAGCGGGCGTCTACCGCATTGCGCGCCAAATCGTACACTGCATCCATAGCATCGTCCTGTGCGGCGGTTGGGCGTGTCGCCCCAAGCTTGGGCGCTGCGCCGCTGCTTATCACGGCACCCGCAGTGGCATGTGCGCAAGCGCCGGAGCTATAATGACGTCGCCATTCAAAGTATAAGCCCGCACCGCAGCGCTCGCAATGCGCACAGCGCGTGCGCTTTTTTTCCGAGGAGCAATTCCCGATGAGCCAGAGCAAAAAACCCAGTCCGCTCGATGGTATCCGCGTCGTCGATTTCACCAACGTCATGTCCGGTCCGATCTGCACGCGCCTGTTGGCGGACATGGGCGCGGAGGTGATCAAGATCGAGCCGCCGCAGGGCGACCACAGCCGCACCCGCCACCCGATACGCAAGGGCCGCAGCGTCCACTACGCGCATCTGAACTGCGGCAAGCAGAGCCTCGCACTGGATCTCAAGTCCAAGGCCGGGAAACAGGCGGCATTCGATTTGTGCATGAAGGCGGACGTGGTGGCCGAGAACTGGCGGCCCGGCGTCGCCGCGCGGCTCGGCCTCGGCTATGAGCAGATATCCAAGGTCAAGCCCGACATCGTCTATTGCTCGGTGTCAGGGTATGGCCAGACCGGCCCCAACGCTCTGCTGCCGGGGATCGCATCGCTGGTCGAGGCGAAGAGCGGCTTCTCGCTCGCGCAAATGAAGCTCGACGGCGCCGACAAGCCGCAGACCTCCGGCGTCATGCTGGGCGATTCCATCTCCGGCATCTGGGCGTTCAGCGGCGTGCTCACCGCGCTGGTGCAGCGCGAGCGCACCGGCCGCGGCGCACATGTGGATCTCTCGATGCACGACAGCATGCTGTTCGGGATGATCTATGAGTGCCATGAAGCGCAGTTCGGCATCTCCATCCGCCGCTCGCACGTGCCGGTGCGCACCAAGGACGGCTACATGCAGGTGCCGCCGGTCACCGAGCGCAATTTCACCGATGTCGCCAACGCGATTGGGCATCCGGAATGGATCACCGACCCGCGCTTCAACTCGACGCAGGGACGCAATGAGAACTGGTATCCGCTGCTGGGCCTGATCGACGAGTGGACGCGCACGCGCACCACCGCCGAATGCGAAGCCATACTATTGAAGGCCGGGGTGCCATGCGCAAGTTATCGCACCACGGCCGAAGCCATGGCCGATCCCCACACCAAGGCGCGCGGCACGCTCGCCACGATAGACTTTGGCGGCGGCAAGTATCAGCTGCCCAATGCGCCCTATCTGATCTCGGGAGCGGCGACCCACGCACGCGACCTGTGCGCGGACTTCGACGAACATGCGCAGCAGGTCCTCGGCGGCATCCTCGGTTACACCGAGGAGCAGATCGCGGCCTGCCGCGTGAAGGCTTCAGGCGGGCACGAGTAAACCAACCCGCGGCGGGCACTTCCTCAGGGACGCGGAATGCGCACCCAGCGCAGTTCCGGCTGCTCCTCGAGCAGCCGGCCATAGCCCGTGATCGGCTCGCGCACGTCGGCGGCCTGCAGCGCAGCCCACATCGTGGCAAGCGTCGATGAGACGAAGGGAATGCCGTAGTCGCGCTCGAACGGCGCCGCGGCTTCGATCGTGCGCATGCCGGCTCCGCTCAGCACCACCGCATCGGCCTTGGCGTCGTACGCGAGCCGCGCGAGGTTATAGGCGATGTGCGCCGGCTGCATTCCCACGTGCGAGACCGGCACCGAGGACAGCGGCTCCATCGGCTTGCGTGCTCCGCCCAGGTCCACCCCGGCCATGCGCACCACCTCGAAACCGGCCGCTTTCCAGTAAGCGGTGCTGCTTTGATTGAGATCCGGCGAATAAGGGGTGGCGAGTACAATCCGGCGCGCTTCGAGCGCGGTCAGCGCCTCGACCAGCGCCGTCGCGGTCGCCACCGCCGGCCGGCCGGTCATGGCCGTGATCATGCGCGCCTGATCCAGATCTCCGTCGACCCCGGCCGCCATATTGGCAGCCGTGCATGCCCACACGTAGACCCTGGCATTGATGTCCGAGAGCAGGCTGACGGCCTGCTTCATCTGCTGCTCCGGGATCAGGTTGCCCTCGACCGAAACGCCGCCGATGCGCACGCGCGTTGCATGCAGCGACACACCCTCGGGCAACAGGCGTGCGCATTCAGGTTCCAACACTGCGTTGCTGTGCGCAATAATCATCGCCAGCCTGGCTCTCCATCCGTACATATTGCCACCCCTCCAATCGCGCGGTGAATTTCAAAACAGCCTGCGTCGCCAACTGCGTGCAGCCACGCAAGCGCCCCTTGCGATAGTACAGCAAAACAGCGCAGGCATTTCGCCTCGAACCCGCGCTGCGTCACTATGCATTGCTCGTTGAGCTAGTGTAGTGCTTCGTAATTAATGGAACTAACCGTAATTCGTCGAATCCAAAGATTATCAGATGCGCTTGGAAGGCGGCGATGCGAGTGGCAAGTACGATTGAACTGGACTACGCGGAGCG
>CAIVHG010000022.1 GCA_903905655.1 uncultured beta proteobacterium
CAGGTGATCGTGGACAATCGGGCGGCCGGCATCATACCGGTGGTCACGGTGACGAACGCTCCCGCCGATGGCTATACCGTGCTGATATTTGGCAGCGTGGTCTGGCTTGCGCAGTATCTGCAGGACAACGTGCCCTTCGAGCCGATGCGCGATCTGGCGCCGATTACGATGGTGGCGAATTCGCCCAACGTTCTGGTGGTGCACCCGTCGCTGCCGGTCAAGTCCGTCCGTGATCTGATTGCGCTGGCGAAGGCCCGGCCGGGCGTGCTCAACTATGCATCCTCAGGCCCGGGATCGTCATCGCATCTGGCGGGCGAGCTCTTCAAAAGCATGGCGCACGTCGATATCGTGCGTGTCAATTACAAGTCGATCGCGCTCGCGTTCAACGACGTGCTCACGGGGCAGGTGCACATGATGTTCGCCACCACGGGATCGGTGGCCGCGCATCTCAGCCGCGGCACCCTCAGGGCGCTGGCGGTGACCAGTTTGGAACCTTCCCAGCTCATGCCGGGCCTGCCCACGGTGGCGGCAACCGGCCTGCCGGGGTTCGAGTCGGGATCGAAGGTCAGCATGTTCGTGCCGGCGAAAACACCCGAAGCAAACATCAGGCGGTTAAATCAGGAGGCGGTGCGCTACCTGCACGCGGCGGAGACGAAGGAGAGATTCCTGAAAATCGGCGTGGAAGCCATCGGCAGTTCGTCCGCGGAGCTCGTGGCAGCGATGCAATCGGAAATGAGCCGCATGGGCGGCGTGATCAAGAGCGCGGGCATCCGCGCGCAATGATGGTTATTGGCTTTCCTCAGGGTGCGCATTCAGCGTATCGCGGTTGAACAGTGATGGGAACAGCTTGATCCAGAGCGCGACCACGATCAGTGTGCCGATGCCGCCGATCACCGCCGCCGGTACCGCGCCGACCAGCGCGGCTACGCTGCCGGTCTGAAACTGGCCCAGCTGGCTGGAGGTTCCCAGAAAGATCGAATTCACTGCGGTGACCCGTCCGCGCATGTGGTCCGGCGTTTCCAACTGTACCAGCGTCGAGCGGACCACGACGCTGATCATGTCGCCGGCGCCCAGCAGCATCAGCATGAGCAGGGACAGTATCAGTGAATGCGACAACGCGAACACGATGGTCCCCAGACCGAACACGGCGACACCTGCGTACATCGCATGTCCGACGCGGCGCTTGAGCGGCACGCGCGCGAGAAAGGCGGTCATCAGCAAGGCGCCCGCAGCAGGTCCGGCCCGCAGCAGGCCCAGCCCCTCGGGCCCGGTATGCAGGATGTCGCGTGCGTAGATCGGCAGCAGCGCGGTAACCCCTCCTAACAGCACCGCGAACAAGTCCATGGAGATCGCGCCCAGTATGTCGGGCTTGCTGCGGATGTAGCTCATGCCGGCGAATACCGACTTCAGCGTCGCTGGCTCGCGGCCAGCCGCAATCTTTGCGCCCAGGCCCACGATCAGCACGCTCGCCAGCCCATATAAAGCCGTGCAGGTGGAATAGACCGCGCCCGCGCCAAACAGATAGATCCCGCCGCCGAGCGCCGGGCCGGCGATCGACGAGAAGTTTCTGGCAGCAGTCGTGTAGTTGATCGCCGTCGGGAAAACGCTTCGATCGACCAGCGACGGCAGCATGGACTGCATCGCGGGCGACTGGAAGGTGCGCGCCGCACCCAGCAGAAATGCGCAGGCGTAGATGGTCTCGCTGTTGATCCAGCCACCCAGGCTGCCTGCTGCCAGCACCGCGCCTATCGAACCCTGGGCCAGCATGCAGACGGATGCGATGCGCCGCCGGTCGTGGCGGTCCGCGACATGGCCGGCCACCAGCGCCAGCAGCAACTGCGGAAGAAATTGCACGAGCCCGATCAATCCGAGGCTCAACGCGCTGTTGGTGAGGTCGTACATCTGCCAGCCTACCGCGACCACCAGCATCTGATAGGCTAGTTGTGAAGAACCTTGCGACAGAAAATAGCGCAGGAATTTCGGATTCCTGAATAATGAAGTTGACATCGATGCTCAGGCAGTGAGGAGGGACAGGCGTGTATCTGGATAAACGGCGGAAGTTTACCTTATTATCAGTCTGATGAGGCGGCCTGCCTTAGGCGCTATTCCTGGTTACAGGGGCAGAGGATAGCTACGCCAACACGGCTAATCTTCCGGCACCGCCATTGCGTGCGCGGTGCTACTATATCCGTCCCAAACCGGAGGAGGATGCACATGAGAGCAACCATCGCAGCGCTGCTTGCCGGCGCGTTCATGATCGCTGCTTCTGCAGCGAATGCCGCTGACATCATCGACCAATGGAACAGCGTCAAGGCGCCGCCGGTGCCGCAGCTGAAGCCGGTGCAAATCAGCTCGCCGCAGACCACCGCGCTGCTCATGATGGACTTCGTGCAGCGCAATTGCGGCGAGCGTCCGCGTTGCCTCGAGACCATCCCGGCGGTTGTGAAATTTCTCGCGCAGGCGCGCGAACACAATCTGCTCGTCATCTATACGACCGGGCCCGGCGGCACGGTCAAGGACACCCTTCCGCAGGTCGCGCCGCTCGGCAACGAGCCGGTGTTCACGACGAATGCTGACAAGTTCTTCAACACCGGGCTCGAGAAGCTGCTCAAAGAGAAGGGCATCAAGACCGTGATCTCGATCGGCACGGCTGCGCACGGGGCGGTGCTCAATACATCAGTGGCTGCGGCGGTGCGCGGGTTCGACGTCATCGTGCCGATCGATGGCATGTCGTTCGACAATCTGTATGCAGAGCAATACACGGCATGGCATATCGCCAATTCGTCGAGCTCTGCGGCGAGGTCCACGCTTACGCGCTTTGACATGATCAAGTTCTGAAGCGTGCTTGAGAGCGCGGGTGCGCACCCGATAGGCAGGATTGGTGAAAGAAGGCTGGATTTTCAGGAGGGGATTATGAGTTATCTGAAGTGGCCGATGATCGACTCCACGCGCAGATGCATCGAGCGTGGCGCCAGAAACCCAAGGCAGCACCTTCTGAGACAGACGGCAGCGTGGCTGTTAGCCGTTGTCGGCGCATCCCTCGCGGCCAGCGTGGTTGCGGCGGAGGTTGCTGATCCCCTGAGACCGCTCGCTGCGGCGTATGAGCGTGCGGTCAAGCCTGGCGGGCAGGTGGACGCGTATCGGGAATTATTCAGCACCGTGCTGCAGCGCGTGCAGCGCAGTTATGCGCAGGATTTTGAACTGCCATCGATCATCTCCGCCGCGGTCAAGGCGATCGAACCCCTCGCGCCTGCATCGGGCGAGCCGGCCGCAGTATTCAAGACCGCCATCAATGCGGCGCTCGCCGAGCTGGATCCGCACTCGAATTACATCGATGCGCGCGAACAGCGCGAGCAACGCAGCTCCCTGTCAGGCAGCTTCGGCGGCCTCGGGATGGAAGTGGACATGGTCGAAGGATTGGTGCGCGTGGTCAACCCGATGGAGGATACGCCGGCGGCGCGCGCCGGTCTGCGCAGCGGGGATCTCATCGTCGGCTTCGACGGCCAGCCGGTGCTCGGCATGGCGTTGACCGATGCGATTTCACTCATGCGCGGTCAGCCGGGCACGCCGATCACGCTGGTCATCCGCCGTCCCGGGCGTGCCGATGAATTTACGGTATCGCTGGTGCGCGAGTTCATCAGAACGCGGGCGCTGAGCTGGCGCATGGAAGACGACGTCCTGGTGTTGCGACTGTCAGGGTTTACGAGCTCGGTGGGAACGATGATCGAAAAGGCGATCAGCGATGCCACCGCGACGCACACGCCTCGTGCAGTCATACTCGACATGCGCGGCAATCCCGGCGGCTTGCTCAATCAGGCAGTGCTCACCGCGGACGTTTTTTTGAGCGAGGGGGAAATCGTTTCGCTGCGCGGGCGCACCTTGGGTAACCGCCGCAGCTGGAAGGCGAATGCGGCAGAGCAACTCGCCGGCGTGCCGATGGTGGTGCTGATCAATGGCGGCTCAGCCTCGGCTGCAGAACTCGTTGCCGCGGCATTGCAGGAAAATGGACGTGCCACCGTCATGGGCCAGCGCAGCTATGGAAAGGGCAGCGTGCAGACGATTGTTTCGCTGGGCGAGGACAAGGGTGCGCTGCGTCTCACCACGGCGCTCTACTACGGCCCCTCGGGCAGGACGGTGCAGCGTACCGGCGTTGGCCCCGACATCGAGCTGGTGCCCCCACCGGCCGCTCCCACTGGCCGCAGCGGCCGCCGCGAAGCGGACCGCGCTCATGCCTTGCCTGGTGCAGACGAACCGGCGCCGCCCAAGGCGCGCGTGGAGCAGTCGCGTTGCGGACCTCAGGGAGCGGACGATCAGGCGCTGGCCTGTGCACTGGCATATCTCAGGGCCGGTGCACTCGACAGTTTTCTCGCGTCACTCGGTACGGCGGAAGGGGCGCCCCGCTAAGCTTAGGAAGCTCTGATTAACACCCGTACGGTTGCAACCGTACTTAATCAGAGGTTCCCCGAGCTATTCCTTGGTTCAATGCACAGGCCCGCGATCATGCGGCCCTTGTGCCGTTCTGCAGCTCTGCGTTTTCTTTAGGCGTAGAATTCCGGTATTCAATTCCTCTGTGTGATCGGGAGAAATTATGCTGGTAAGGCCTATGCTATGCATGAGCTTGGCTGCCTTGATTACGCTGGTGCCAGGCATCGCATCCGGACAGTCGAGTTATCCCAACAAGGCCATCCGCATCGTCGGCTCCGCGGCGGGTGGCGGCAGCGATTACATGATACGTCCGCTGGCGCAGGGCCTGTTCGAGCGCCTCGGCAAGCCAGTGGTCATCGAGAACCGCGGGGGCGCCGCCGCCGCGATCGAGATCGTCGCGCATGCGCAGCCCGATGGCTATACGCTGCTTTATTACGGCAGCATCCTGTGGACGCTGCCATTGCTGCAGGACAAGGTGTCGTACAACGTGCAGCGGGATTTTGCTCCCATTACGATGGTGAGCACGCAGACCAACTTCCTGCTGCTGCATCCGTCGGTCGCCGCCAATTCGGTCAAGGAGCTGATCGCTCTGGCCAAGGCCCGTCCCCACACGCTCAACTACAGTTCCGGCGGCTCCGGCTCGTCCGGGCACCTGGCCGGCGCCATGCTCTCGGCACTGGCGGGGATCGACATCGTGCGCGTTCCTTACAAAGGCTCGGGGCCGGCGCTGACCGCATTGATCGGCGGTGAGGTGCAGATGCTGATGGCCAGCGCGGCCAATGCGGCATCGCAGGTCAAGTCCGGCAGAGTGAAGGCGCTTGCGGTCACCAGCGCCAAGCGATCCCTGGCGTTCCCGGAACTGCCGACCATCGCCGAATCCGGGGTGCCAGGCTACGACTATGCGCAGGTCAATGGCATACTCGCACCCGCCGGAACGCCTGCGGCCATCATCAACCGCGTACAGCGCGAAGCCGCGCAGGTGCTCAACCAGCCTGAGATGAGAGATCGCTTGATCGCAAACGCGATCGAGCCGGTCGGCAGCACGCCGCAGGAGTTCGCGGCCAAGATCAAGGACGAAGTCGCCAGGCTGGGCAAGGTCATCAAGGACGCAGGGATTCGCGGCGAATAAGCGCGTGACGAATCTGAGAATGCGTACGTCATTCTGGCGCAAAGCCGCTGCGCGCTAAGGGTAAATACCGTTATCAGTGGCTGGCGATATGCAGTTGCGGTAGGGCGGGTCACACCCGCCGTCGTGAAGCACCAAAATGAATAAGACTCCCGCCCTACGCCCTAATCCGCAAGCATGCCGGAGAGCTTCACGACCTTCGCATACTTTTCAGACTCGGTGCGAATGAAAGCGGCAAACTCGGCAGCGCCGTTGCCGACCGGTTCCGCACCCTGAGCTGCAAACTGTGTCCTGCTGTCCGCGGTGCGGACTACCTTCGCCAGCGCGTCGTTGAGGCGTGCCAGGATCGGCGCCGGTGTTTTCGTAGGCGCCAGCATTCCGACCCAGGTCGTCATCGAATAACCCGGCACGCCAGACTCGCTGATCGTCGGCGCGTCGGGTAGCAGTGCCGAACGATGGGCGTTGGAAATGCCGAGCAAGCGCAGTCGTCCGGTCTTGACATGCGGCAGCACCAGCGAAATCGCGCTGAAGTTAAGGGCCACTTGCCCGCCCAGCAGATCGGTCAGCGCCTGCGGCGCGCCTTTGTATGGCACGTGCAGGATGCTCACTCCTGCCATGCTCTTGAACAGCTCCATTGCGAGATGAGTGATGCTGCCGGTGCCGGCCGAACCGTAGTTCAGCCGGTTGGGTTCCGCCTTGGCGAGCGCGACCAGCTCCCTGACCGTCGTCACCGGAACCGTGGGATTGCTGACGAGCAGCGAGAAGTAACTCGAGATCAGGCCCACCGGCGCAAAATCTTTGACCGCATTGTAAGAAGCCTGCTTCTGCAGCAGGGGCAGGATCATGAGCGCCGGCGGGTTGGTGATAAACAGCGTATAGCCGTCGGGCACCGCCTTTGCCGCAAGCTCCGCTGCGATGAGCCCGCCGGCGCCGCCGCGGTTGTCGATGACGAACTGCTGCCCAAGTGCGGCGGACAAGCTCGGTGCGATCATGCGCGCTGCGATATCGGGCGCTCCGCCCGCAGGCACTGCGACGATCAACCGGATCGGCTTATCAGGGTAGGTTGATCCGGCGGTTGTGACAGCAGGCAGTGCCGCCGCCGGTAGCAGCGTGAGTCCGGCAACCATCATGCGTGTCAGGCTCATCATGTGCCGTACCCTCCAGAGTGGCCAATGAATCGGCAAACGATAGCAGCGCACGGTAAGCGTGTCAAAATAGCGCACGCTCAAAGTAAGCACTCATCCCTGCCGCAAGGCTAATTCGGGGCGCGGCTGTCATGAAAGCGAATATCGCGGACGGCATCTGACGATGCGTACGTCATGCTGGCGCAAAGCTGCTGGGACTAAGCGTAAATACAATTATAAGTGGCTGGCGATATGCAGTTACGGTAGGGCGGTTCACACCCGCCGTCGTGGAGCGTCAAATTAGACAAGAGTTTTGCCCTTATAGCGTATGAATGGCGGGTGTGATCCGCCCTACGCACGCTTTATCTGAGTGCTGCGCGTGTTGTGTGGAGGAATGTATTAGATTATCCTGAATGACGTGTTTGAAGTGAATGGTTGGCTGAAGACTTCGATTAGAGGCGGTAGTCGATTTGGATTTGCAACTTCAATAAACGATCAGTGGAGATGCCAATGCTGCGCATAAGTATGAACGCCTGGCTCGCGGTGATGCTGACGGCCGCTTCAATCAGCGCGGCGGTTGGGCAAAATTATCCATATAAGCCCATACGCATGCTGAGCGGCGAGGCCGAAAGCGGCGGCGATATTACCGGCCGGCTGATCGGGCAGAAGATGGCAAGCAGCCTGGGCCAGCCGATGATCATGGACAATAGAGGCGGCAGCATCGTCATACCGACGATGATGATGGTAAAGGCGGCGCCCGACGGATATACCGTGCTCCTGTACGCGGGCTCGGTATGGCTGCTGCCCTTCCTGCAGGACGGAGTTCCCTATGATCCGGTCAGGGACTTCAGCCCGATCACGCTGGCATCGAGTTCGCCGAACGTGGTCGTGGTGAATCCGTTGGTAGAGGCGCGTTCCATCAGGGAGCTGATCGCTTTGGCCAAAGCCAAACCCGGCGGGCTCAATTACAGTTCCTCCACCATCGGCAGTTCTTCGCACCTCGCGGGTGCATTGTTCAATTCGATGGCGGGTGTAAACATTCAGAATATTCCATATAAGGGCAGCGGGCCGGCGGCGGTCGCCCTGGTCGGCGGTGAAGTTCAGGTGATGTTTTCCAATACCGGTGTGGTGACGCCGCATCTCAAAGCCGGGAGAGTAAGGGCGTTGGCGGTCACCAGCGCGCAGCCCTCGGCGCTGCTTCCGGATCTGCCGACGGTGGCGGCCTCCGGTTTGCCGGGCTATGAGGTTGCAACGATCTTCGGGATATTCGCGCCTGCGAAAACGCCCTCTGCAATCATCAATAAGCTCAATCAGGAAATGGTTCGGGCCCTCAGGATGAGCGACGTGAAAGAGAAGCTGTTGAGCGTCGGGATCGATGCCATAGGCAGCTCACCCGCAGAGCTTGCGAGTACCATGAAAGCCGATATGGCGCGCATGGGTACGGTGATCAAGACTCTGGGCATCAGGGCCAACTGATCACCGGGCGCGCGTAAAGAAAACTTGCTGGCAAGCTGAGAGGGGAAATCCGGTGAACAGAATGGTAACGATCGTAATTCCCGAAGCACCTGCGAGAGATGTTGCGGATACCGCAACGCAATCGCTCCGCCGCGTGCAGCACGGGTTGCGGCTGGGTGTGCTGGATAACAGCAAGAGCAATGCGGATCGGTTGCTCGAGATGGTGGTGGAAGGCGTGAAGGCAGCGCTTCCGGTCCTGTCGGTGCTTTCATTGCGCAAGCCGAACGCATCCAGTCCTGCATCCAACGACATCCTCGATCAATTTGTCGCCGGAGCCGATTGCGTCATCGGCGCAATGGCAGACTGAGGGTCGTGCACGTCGTGGAGTGTCCACGACATGGCGAATCTCCAAAAGCGCGGCATGGTTGCGATCTTGATCGGCTCCACGGCTTTCGAGAATCTGGCGCGTAATCAGGCCAAGGTGTGCGGCGCAGCCGATTCGCCGCTGATCGTCATTCCGCATCCGCTGGCCGGCATCGGCCTCGATGAGGTGCGGGCTAGAGCTGATCTGGCGATCCCCAAGCTCGTTGAAGAATTGCGAAAGCATGTGCAATGAGCGATAGCAGCGCACTGCTCAAGGCACCCGGCACCAGCTTCGAGGCGCCTGAAGACTTCGACGCGCTCAACCAGCATTTCCTCGACAAGGGATGGAGCGATGGCTTGCCGCTCGTGCCGCCGACCGCACAGCGCGTCAGCGCCATGCTCGCCTACTGCGACCGGCCGTGGGACGAAGCGGTTGCGGCGATTCCACCCAGGTACGGTGCGGCAACGCCGGTGCGCCTGGCAGCCAATGCGGTGATGGCGGGTTGCCGTCCGGAATATTTCCCGCTGTTAATGGCCGCCGTCGAAGCGATGTGCGAGGACGCGTTCAATCTATACGGGATCCAGACCACGACGCATCTGTGCTCGCCGCTGATGATCGTGAACGGGCCCATCGCCCAGGAACTGAAGATCAACTCGGGATGCAATGCATTCGGGCCGGGTACTCAGAGCAATGCGACGATCGGACGCGCGGTGCGCCTGATCCTGCTCAACATCGGCGGCGCGATTCCAGGGGCGGGGGATATGGCGACGTTTGGCTCGCCGGCAAAGTATACCTATTGCGTGGCGGAGAACGAGGCGGCCAATCCCTGGGCGCCGCTGCACGTGGAACGCGGATTTCCGGCCGATGCGAGCACGGTGACCATGTTCGGCGGCGAAGCGCCACACAACGTGCACGACCGCGAGAGTTCGACGGCCGAAGGCATACTCGACATGATCGCCGGCACGCTGGCGTCGACCGGTTCCAACGATGTCTATCACAAGGCCGAGCCCCTGATCGTATTCGGGCCCGAGCACGCGGCGGCGGTGGCTGCCGGGGGATATGCCAAGGCGGACGTCCGGCGTTATCTCTATGAGCGCGCGCGCCTGCCGCTGGGAACGTTTTCACCGGAGACGATCGAGCGCCGCTTTCGACGTAGATTCGAGGGCAGATACGCGAGTGTCGGCTTGGATGCGATGGTTCCCATGGTGCAGGCGCCGGAGGATATCATGATCATCGTGCTGGGTGGACCCGGCAAGCATTCGGCCTGTATCCCGAGCCTGGGGGTCACCCGTTCCGTCACGCGCGCACTCAAGCTGCGCAACGGCCGCTACGCGCACTCAGTCGCGGAATTTCGCGGTGCATGAAAGACGAAGAATTAGGAGGATCGGCGCAATCATTCAATAGACCCAGGATTCGATTTGCCGCCGCAACTGTCCGTAGGGCCGGGAGAAAATAATGTTGAAACGATATTTTGTGGGACCGATGTTCCTGATCGGAACGACGCTCCTCTCTACGGAAATAGTATCCGGCCAGAGTTATCCCAACAAGCCGCTGCGCGTCATCACCTCAGAGGCGGGTGGTGTCAACGATGTGGCGGCGCGCATGATCGGGCAGGGAATCTCTGCTACGCTGGGCCAGGCGGTGATCATCGACAATCGCGGGATCGTCGGCTTCGAGCTCGTGGCCAAAGCGGCGTCCGATGGTTACACGCTGCTGTTCCAAGGCACGCCCTTCTGGATCGGGCCGCTGCTACAGAAGACGCGCTACGACCCGGTGGCGGATTTCTCGCCGATCACGCTGGCAACCCGCTCGCCCAATGTCCTGGTCGTGCAGCCTTCGTTGCCGGTGAATTCCATCAAAGAGCTGATCGCATTGGCCAAGTCCAAAGCCGGCCAGTTGAACTATGCATCGGGTCAAGTCGGCGCTTCCGCTCATCTTGGGGCGGAGTTGTTCAAAGCCATGGCAGGCGTCGATATTGTGCGCATCGGCTACAAAGGCGGAGGCGCGGCAACCAACGCGCTGCTCGGCGGCGAAGTGCAGCTGTTGTTCGTAAGCCCGGCGTCCGTGGCGGCGTTCGTCAAATCCGGCAGACTGAAGCCGCTGGCCGTGGCAAGTCTCGAGCCCTCGGCGCTCACCCCGGGCTTGCCCACGGTGTCGGCTTCGGGACTGCCCGGTTATGAGTCGGCATCGCTGGCCGGCTATTTCGCGCCGGCCAAAACGCCCGAAGCGGTCATCCGCCGTTTGAATCAGGAAATCGTGCGCTTCCTCAACCGGTCAGAGGTAAAAGAGCGGCTCCTTGCCATGGGCGTCGAAGTCGTCGCCACTACGCCTGCCGAACTCGCAGCCACGCTCAAATCCGAAATGAGTAAGTACGGAAAGGTCATCAAGGATGTGGGCATCCGCATCGAGTAGCGTGTGATAAGTTGAACATTTGTCGGGCCGGCGATATAGTCGCTTCAAACAAAAATGCTCTTGGCGGGAAGTTCGCTTTCATTTCAATCCACGGGGAGTCGCAAATGTATGCATTGAGTCAGCGGAAAAATAAACGCGTGCCGTGCATGAAAGGGCTGTTTGCC
>CAIVHG010000023.1 GCA_903905655.1 uncultured beta proteobacterium
CAGGCTCTAGGCCATTGCGGACCGCACCATGTTTAAGTTAGCGCTGCGCAATCTGCTTCGTCACAAGATACGCACGGCGATGACGCTGGCGGCGATCATGTTGGGCATCGTGGGCCTGATCGTGAGCGGCGGCTTTGTGCAGGACATCTACGTGAAACTGGGCGAGGCGCTGATTCATTCTCAAACCGGCCACCTGCAGGTGGCGAAGGCCGGCTTTTACGCACAGGGCGCGCGCCAGCCCGAGCGCTATCTCATCGAAGATGCGGCGCGCCTGAAGCAGCAGATTGCGCCTACACCAGGCGTTGCGGATGTCATCGCGCGGCTGAGCTTCTCGGGGCTGCTCAACAACGGCCGCACCGATCAGGCCATCGTCGGCGAAGGCGTAGAGCCCGGGGGCGAGACCCGGCTCGGTTCATCGATGGTGCTGGCTGCGGGGCGCCAATTCGACGCGCAGGACCGCGAGGGCATCATGATCGGCCAGGGCGTGGCAAGCGCGCTGAAACTGAAACCGGGTGACCGCGTGACCCTCGTCGTGAATACGCGGGAAGGCGCGATGAACACCGTAGAGTTGGAAGTGCGCGGCGTATTCCAGAGCGTCTCCAAGGAATACGATGCGCGCGCGGTCAAGATACCGCTCGCGGCTGCGCAGGACTTGCTGGGGACACCGGCGGCCAACGCGCTGGTGGTCGTGTTGCACCGGACCGAAGACACCATGCGCATACAGGCGCAGCTCAAAGGTACGCTCGAAAATATGGGATTCGAAGTCAAGAACTGGATCGAGCTCAATGATTTCTATGGAAAGGTCGTAGAGTTCTACGACAACCAGTTCGGCGTGCTGCGCCTAATCGTGCTGGTCATGGTGCTGCTGTCGGTCGTGAACAGCGTGAATATGTCGCTGATGGAACGCATCGGAGAATTCGGCACCATGCGGGCGCTCGGTAACCGCAACCGCCGGGTTTTCATGCTGATTCTGAGCGAGAGCATATTGCTGGGATTAGCGGGCGCGCTGCTCGGCGTGGTCGCGGGCGTCGTGGCCGCCCTGATCATCTCCGCTATCGGCATCTCCATGCCGGCGATGCCCAACTCCAACATTGGATATACGGCGGCCATTCGGCTCACGCCCATGCTGGTCGGGGGATCATTCTTGGTTGGATTTGTCGCCACCGTGTGCGCAAGCATCCTTCCCGCGCGCTATGTGTCGCGCATGACCGTGGTCGATGCATTGCGACAAAACGCTTAGAGACGCTATCAAGAATGGTCGGGTAGGATGGGTTAGGCGCGCATTTTGCGCCGTAACCCATCATGCGCACGAGCGCTGATGGGCATCGCTGCGCTCCACCCTTCCTCGTGCCGCCGCAGAACTTTTTCCACACATTGCCGGAAATGCCTCGCGAATAAGGCGCGGCTCCCCGCTCACGATTTTTCTGACGCGGCCGTAAACAGTGTTGAGGACTACTCTGAATTTTTTCCCCACGAATGTGCTTTATCACCATGCGATCAATCATGCAATCCGCGAATAGTGTTGCGCGGTCCCGCGCACGGCGGTTGGCCCCAATCTCTGCCGCGTCCCCGGCGAGCGCCGAGTTGCGAGTCCTGAGCTTAAACGTTCTGGCTGGCGGGAAAGTATTTCTATATTTGATGCTTCTCTCCGCCACATTATTTTTCCTGCACGCCTCTACGGCAGTGGCTGCCAGCGATACAGTGTGGGTGGAGGATGCGGTGCCGGCTGGGGCGACCACGGGTGCTGATGGGGGTGACAGCTGGAGCTGGGTCAGCAGCAACCCGACGCAGTACGCGGGGACGGTGGCCAACCAATCGGCTGTGGTGGTCGGTGCGGAGCACCAGCACTATTTTTACAACGCCACGGCGACTTTGAGCGTCGCTACCGGCGAAAGTCTGTTTGCCTATGTCTATTTGGATACGGTCAATCCGCCCAGCGAGGTGGTGCTGCAGTGGAACGATGGCACTTGGGAGCACCGCGCCTATTGGGGGGCTAACCTGATCGCATGGGGCACGGACGGGACGGTGTCGCTGCATTCGATGGGGGCGCTGCCGGCAACGGGACAGTGGGTGCGACTGGAAGTTGCGGCGAGCGCGGTGGGATTGGAAGGTAGAGTCCTGAACGGCATGGCGTTCAGTCTCTACGGTGGGCGCGCCACCTGGGACCATGCCGGGAAATCTTCGGCGCCCGGAGCGCTCACGGTCACCCTGACCACGCCGACGAATGGCGCCACCTACAACGCGCCTACGACGACGGTCGATCTCGCGGCGACGGCCGAGGCTGGCAGCGGGTCGATCTCCAAGGTGGAGTTCTATCGCGACGGCGTTTTGATCGGCACCGACACCACCGCGCCCTACACCTATAGCGATGCCAGCGTCCCGATGGGCGTCTACAGTTATACGGCGAAGGCGTACGACGCTTTGGCAAATGTCACTTCCACTGCGGCGGCGGTCACGGTCAATCGCGCGGTGGGCTCGACCAATGTCGCTCTCGCGGCCAACGGCGGGGTTGCCACGGCGTCCAGCACCTACAGCAGCGATTATACCGCCCCCGCGGCAAACAATGACGAGCGCACGGGTGCCCCCTGGAACAACAACGGATATTGGAACGACAATACGTCAGGTACCTTTCCGGACTGGCTGCAGATTGCCTTCAGCGGCACCAAGACCATCAACGAAATCGATGTGTACTCGGTTCAGGAAAACTACAATACGCCGTCGACGCCCACCTACGCGATGACCTGCGCTTCGTACTGCCTGAAAGACTTCCAGGTCCAGTACTGGAACGGAGCGTCCTGGGTGGACGTGACGGGCGGCAACGTGACGAACAACAACAAGGTATGGCGCCAATTCTATTTCAGCGCGGTCAGCACCGATCGCATCCGCGTCTACGTTAATGCGACGCCCGACAGTTGGTCGCGCATCACCGAGGTCGAAGCGTGGACCGGAGCAGCGCCCACGGTCACCCTGACCGCACCGGCGAACGGCGCCAGCTACACGGCGCCGGCAACGGTCAATCTCGCGGCGACAGCCACGGCCGCCACCGGGTCGATCTCCAAGGTCGAGTTTTATCGCGACGGCGTATTGATAGCCACCGACACCACCGCGCCTTACACCTATAGCGATGCCAACGTCCCGATCAGCGCCCACAGCTACACCGCGATCGCGTACGACGATTCAGCGAACGTCACTTCCGCTGCGGTGGCGGTTACAGTCGCTGCCGGAGTGGGCTCGACCAATGTCGCCCTGCAGGCCAACGGTGGCGTTGCCACGGCAGACGGCTATGTCGCAAGTTATTATCCCACTAAAGCCAACGACGGCAATCGCGCCAATGGTTGGTATGGGTGGTGGGGAGCATTCTCGGGCGTTGCCCACTGGTTGCAGGTCACCTTCGCCGGCACCAAGACCATAGGCGAGATCGATGTGCTCATGACTCAGGACAATTGGGGTTCGCCGAGCACTCCTACGCTGGTGATGACCTGCGTCGACAATTGCCCCGCCGCTTTTGAGGTCCAGTACTGGAACGGAGCCGCCTGGGTAGACGTGACGGGCGGCAACGTGTCGGGCAACGACAAGGTATGGCGCCAATTCATATTCAGCGCGATCAGCACCGATCGCATACGTGTATTGGTTAATACGGCTTCGTTCTGGGGATACACCATGCTTCAGGAGGTTGAGGCGTGGGAAGCGGCCGCAACGTCGACACTGCACCATTTCACGATCAATATCGGCGGCGCCGCGGGGAGCACCTGTGCGGCCAAGAGCATCACCATCACCGCGCAGGCGGCCGACAACAGTACTGTCACCAGCTATACCGGCACGGTGACGCTGTCCACCGCCTCGGCGCACGGCGATTGGGCGATCGTGGCCGGCGCCGGCACGCTGAACAACGGCACCGCCGACGACGGCGCGGCCACCTATGCCTTCGCCGCCGGGGACAACGGCGTGGTGACCCTAAGTCTTACCGATACGCACGCCGACGATCTCACGATCACCGCGGTAGACGGAGCCGTCAGCTCGACTTCTGCCGGCATTAACTTTCGGGACAACGTGTTCGTCATCTCTGCAACCGACGCGCTGGGCACGACCGTGGTCGCGGGGCGCGACCACGCGATGAAGGCGGAGCTGTGGAAGAAGGATGCGGGCACCGGCAACTGCGCGGTCGATGCCAAGTACACCGGAAGCCATAACCTGGATGCGTGGTATGTGGCGGATGCCGATCATCCAGCGGGGGCGAGCAACCCCGTCATCAGCAGCGGCACGCCGCCGGCAACTTGCGGGGTGGCGCCGAGCGATGAACTCTCGACCAGCGTGCCGGCGATCAACGCGGGATCCAATATTCTTGCGAACGTGCCGTTCGTCAACGGCGTATGGAATTTCTGTCTCACGACTGCGGACGTGGGCAAGTATGCGATCACGCTGCGTGACGACACGCGCGCTTACGCGACGGCTTCAGATATCAGCGGCACATCTGGCACGCTGACGGTGCGGCCATTCGGGATTGCGATTCACGACGTGAAGAAAGGCGGGAGCGCAAATCCCGGCGGCACGGCGACCACCGGTTCCAAGTTCATTCCAGCGGGCAACACCGCGCAGGCGGCGGCGCAGTTTCAGGCGACCGTCACCGGTTATTTGTGGGATGTCGCGGACGACGCAAACAACGACGGCGTGCCCGACGGCGGCGCGAACCTCACCAATAATTCGGCGGCGCCGCACTTCGACTGGGGCACGACGCTTTCGGCAGCGAGCACGGCGCCTTACTTTACGCCCGCCGCCGGCGCGCTCGGGACCTTGAGCGGCACCACTACGATCACCAAAGGCAGTTTCTCCTCAGGAAGCGCTACGGTCAGCAATCTCGCTTACAGCGAAGTGGGCAGCTTCTCGATGCAGGCGGCGCTCACCAATTATCTGAACACGAGCGGCGTCAATCTGTCGGGCGTCAACGTCAACAACTCGGGCGCCGCGACATACATCGGCCGCTTCTATCCCGATCACTTCACGCTCACCGCAAGCAGCCTCACCGCCGCCTGTGTAGCCGGCGGATTTACTTACATGGACCACGCGAATCTCGGCGTCGCCTATACGCTGGAGGCGCGCAACAGCGCGGATGTCAAGACGGGCAATTACGGCGCGGGCTACACCACCGGGTCGGTGAGCGTAGTCGCGGAGAACGCCGACAGCGGCAGCGACCTGAGTTCGCGGCTCACCATCGCCTCGGGCAGTTGGGCGAGCGGGTCCTACGCGGTGAACACGAGCGTCGCCAAATTGAGCCGCAGCGCATCACCTAACGGTCCCTACGACAGCCTGCAGCTCGGCGTGCAGGTGTCGGACCCCGACGGCGCGGTGCTCGCCTCGCGCGACATGAACACGAGTACCAGCGGGGCGTGCGGCGGCGCCTGCACGGCGAAGGCTTTGGGCGACACCACCAAGTTGCGCTTCGGGCGGCTGCGTTTGTGGAACGCGAGCGGTTCGCAGTTAATCACTATGCCAGTCCCTTTCGAAACGCAATACTGGAACGGCAGTGCGTTCGTCACCAATACCGCCGACAGCTGCACGGCGATCGTTGCAGGGAACATTGCGCTCGGCAACTATCAGAAGACCGTTGCAGAAAACGACACCACGGTAAGTGTAAGCAGTGCGCTAGCCGCGGGCAGGGGCACGCTGCGCCTGACCGCGCCCGGCGGCGCAAAGATGGGCAGCGTAGATGTGTCAGTGAATCTCACGGGCGCGGGCAGCGGCGCTTCATGCACCGCGGGCATGGCATCGAGCACGGGCGCAAACCTCGGCCATCTGCAGGGGGGATGGTGCGGCTCCGCGTATGTCAACGATCCCACGGCGCGGGCTACCTTCGGAATCTATCGGAATTCCGGCGCCATCACTTACCAGCGCGAAAACTTTTAGGGAACCTCTGATTAACTCCCGCACGGTTGCGACGGGGCTTTGCGGGATGAGATGCGCGAAGCGAGGTGCAGCTAATGGCCATCCCCTTAGCAAGCCGAGCGACAAAGCAGATCGCCCGCAAAGCCCCGTCCCTGACGGGTTGCGGCAAAATGGACCGCGAACGGCGGAGCAGTGTCTATGCACGCCAGTGCATAGATGCGACCCGGCAGCGGGCCGAGTGCGCCGCATCTGGCTGTCCACGTCCGCCTTTGCGGTCGCATCCCATAAATGGGTCCCCGCTCCGCGCCTCGGCGCACCGTCTGCTTCACCGCGCTCCTCGGCATCGTAGTCCAGCTACGACCTTCGTCGCGCGTCTCGCATCCATCCGCATTTTGCCGCAACGCAATCCGCGTGGGAGCTAATCAGAGGTTCCTTAGACCGTTGCGTGGGGGAATCAAGAGGAACGGAAGTCGGATCTCGCGGTGTGCTGATCAATCCGCCCGAAGCATTGCCCTGCAGCTAACCGCTCGCGAATTCTCACGCAGTGGTCAAAAGTGCAGGGAATCGCGCATACGGGTCGCTACGATCGCCCCCATATTGCGGAAGATTTTGGCCGCCAGCGTAGGATCGATTGCGATCAAATGGTCCAAGGCACGCGCATTGAGGATCAGCAAAGACGAATCTTCCGTGGCGACCACCGCTGCGCTGCGCAGCCCGTTGGTCAAGAAGGCGATCTCGCCGAATATGTCGCCAGCAATGAGCGACTTTGCCTGCCAGCTGCCTTCACGAACATCATCTGCGCGCACGCGGAAGCTGCCATCCAGGATGACGAAAATTTCGCGCCCCGGATCGCCGCGCATCAACACCGGATCGCCGGCCCTGCAGCGCACTACATTGCCCAGGGACGTCAGCAGTTTCAACTGGTCTTCGGCCAGGTTCGAGAACAGGCACAGCCGGCCGACAGTGGCTGTGGGATCCACAAGCCGTGTGCGCAACAATCGCCAAAACTCGCTTTCTCCGAGTTCGCTCATCAACTCGCCGTGGGTCGCATCCGGAAACTGTGACAACAGCAGGTCGCGATCCTGCGTGGAGCGCGGCCTTTGGGCGGCGATGGGTGCGAACGGGGACTTTATCCTTTCCAGATAATCGACGTCATGAAATACCAGCACCATGGGGACCACATAGACGTACTTGGGGTGCCTGAACCCGGGGTCGTAGATGCGGTAGCCGAGGCGCGAATACAGAGGGATCAGGCGCGGGTGACAGTCGATGAAGTCAAAGCGCATGTCCGTTTTCTGGATGCCGTATTCGAATCCGGTGCACGCAAGTTCTTTTAAAACGTGAGTGCCCCGCAGTTTCGGGTGCACCACCAGCCGGGAGGTCATGCTCACCTGATTCGGATAGGCCGGCGCAAAGCGCTGCATCGCGAACGAGTCCTCGCATTCGAACGGGCCATCGCGCCGCAGATTGTGGCGCACGCACGCGACCACTTCACCTTGCTGGCAAACGTAGAAATGCAGTGCTTTCTCGTCCAGCTCGTCGCGCAATTGGCGCTTTGCCGGATCGGCTTCGCTGTGCCGTACGCCGCCGCCCATTTCCTCGATGTATACCTGGTAGCGCAGCCGATATATCGCTTCCTTCTCGGCTAGGGTCGTGGCGAGCCTGACATTTTTTGAAGTGCCGGACGAAATTCTTGCGGGGGCTTCTTTGAGAGCTAAGACTGTCACGGTCGTTCCTTATTTTGTTGGGCTCCGGCGCTGCGGTTAGAAGTGAACGCTCGGCACCAGCGACGCGCAACTGTAATCAGTCGATCATCACTGCAGAAGGACTTTTTTCGCGAATGCATACTCCTCGGCCACCTTTCATGAATTGAATCCGTTATTGCCGATTTCTCGACACCTCTTCGCCTTGGACGGCTTCAGCGGATGTTCATTCCATGTTCGCAGAATCAAGTAGCAGGGCCTTAGCTATTCGATACTTAACATATCGACCTTTCGCTAACGGAAGTTTAGGAATCGTGCATCCCGACGGCTTGCGCGATCACGTACTCTGCACCACGATTTGGCGACAGATACGTGCCGATGGATATATGTAATGTACGTTTCTCGGAAACCGCCAACTGATGGATCGCGCCGGGTTCGGCCCATCCCGCCTGCTTGAAGATATCTGCCAACAGGCGGCGTTCATGTCCCGAAATGCCCGGCTTTTACCCCCCTTATGTAGTCTACGGTCAGGCGGTCGATGGTCTACTTTGACGGCTATCTACCAGCACTGGACGAACCCATGCTTTTCAGCAGGAGGCCGCAACCTGGATGGCTCGCGATCGACATGCGCTTCGGTCACGTGGATATCGTGCATGCGCGATGCAGCGCAGACCACAAGCCGGAAATCGCGTTTTGCGAATCCTTTCCAAAAGAAGGTTCGGAGGCAGACACGCTCGCACGGCTGCGCAAGGAACTGAGGCTGGGCCGCTACCGGTGCACAACTTTGCTTAAGAGCGAGCACTACCAGATGCACCAGTTCGAGGCGCCGAATGTTCCGCCCGCTGAGGTAAAGGCGGCGATGCGTTGGCGCGTGAAGGATGCGCTCGATTACCCGATCGAAGCGGCGATTGTCGAGGTACTCGACATCCCGGTCGACCGCGCTGCATTGACGCAGACGCATGCGCTGTATGCGATCTCGGCGCGCACCAGCACAATAGAAACCTGCATCAAGCCGTTTACCGATGCTCACGTGCCGCTGGCTGCCATCGACATCCCCGATCTCGCGCAACGCAACATTGCGGCCTTGTTCGAGGCCGACGTGCGCGGTGTGGCGATGCTCGTGTTCGAGGAGGGCGAAGGCGTATTGACGTTCAGTAGCGGCGGCGAGTTGTATCTGGTGCGGCGCATCGAAGTCGCGTACTCGCAGCTCAATGACCCAAACGAGGCGACGCGCCAGCGGCACTTCGAACGCATTGCGCTCGAAGTGCAGCGCTCGCTCGATCATGTGGACAGCCAATATCATCACGTGCCGATCGCGCGGCTCATGCTTATGCCGCTGCCGCAGGAGGTGGGCTTGCAGGAGTTTCTGGCGGCGAATCTCTATATTCCGGTTGAGACCATCGATCTCGCGCAAGTGCTCGATTTGCACGAGGCGCCCGCGCTCGCGGATCCTGCGGTGCAGGCGCGCTATCTCGCCACGATCGGGGCTGCGCTGCGCAACGAGGAAGCGGTGCCATCGTGACCCAGCAGATCAACTTCTACAGCCCGCTGCTGCGCCGGCAGGCGTTCACGCTGCTCTCCGCGGCCGGCATGGCGTACGCGGTGGGCATCGCCGCCGCGTTGTGCGCGCTGGCTGGCGCGTACGAGAGCTATGCGCTGAATGCCGCGCAGATACAGGCCCACGCCACAGATGAGGTCCATAAGAACGTCGCGCAGGTGTACGAAAATGTCGTGCGCAAGTCAAAGATACAGAAACCCGATCCGCGGCTCACCGCCGAGGTCGCAGCGCTCGAAGCGCGTGCCCAGGACAGGCAGGCGGTGATGGATGCGCTCGCGAGCAAAGAACTCGCCAATACCTCCGGCTTTTCCGAGTACATGCGCGCGTTCGCGCGCCGCAGCGTAACCGGTCTGTGGCTCACGGGTTTCGATATTGCGGGCGGCGAACTTACGCTGCAGGGTCGCACCATCAGCGCAGATCTGGTCGCGCGCTATCTGCAGCAGTTGAATCAGGAGCAGGCAATGCAGGGCCGGCAGTTTGCCGCACTGCTCATCACCCAGCCGCCGCGCGAGACGGGCGCGCAAGCGGCGGAGGCGGACGCCACATTGCAGAAAGGCGTGCCTGAGCAGAAGTCAGCTGCGCCTGCGTATCTCGATTTCAATATCTCGACCCTGGAGCCGCGCGAGGCGCAGCCGCAGGCCAAGACAGTGGCGCTGCAGACTTCTTCAGTAGGGCCGTTACTGCAGCCGGTGCTCAATGCCAAAAAAGTGCTCGAGGGCGCGGAGCTGGCTCGATGAAGCAAAAGTGGCGAGCGCTCAGCGTAAAGATCGATGGCCTGTCGCGGCGCGAGCGGCTGATCGCGTTCGTCGCGGCGCTGGTAGTGACGGTGATCGTTGCGGGCATGCTGTTCGTCGAGGCTCCGCATACACGCAGGAGCGCGCTGCTTGCGCGCATGGCGCAGCAGCAGGCCGAAATAAGCTCATTCCAGAAAAAGATTCAGGACGCGGAGCGCATGCGCCTCAATCCCGATGCGCAGCTGCTTGCACAGAAGCGCGAGCTCAACGCGCAGATTCTGAACATCGACCGCAACCTGAATGAGGTGCAGAAGAACCTGATTCCGGCGCGGGAGATGAAAAGCCTGCTGCAGGAAGTGCTGGCGCGCAACTCGCGCGTGCAGTTGATCTCCATGCGCTCCTTGCCGGGAACGCCGTTGATCGGAAGCGACGCCAAGCCGGAGAAATCCGCCGCTCCGTCGGATAGGCCCGCTGCAAGCGACCGCAACGTTTACAAGCACGGTGTCGAGGTGAAACTCCAGGGGGGCTACTCCGATCTGCACGATTATCTCGCGCGCCTCGAAAAACTGCCGTGGCGAATGCTGTGGTCGCGCGCGAGCCTCAACGCAGCCGATTATCCACGGCTCACCATGACGGTCACCATCTATACGCTGAGCCTGGACAAGGCGTGGCTGGTGGTATGAAGAAATTCCTGCCCATCCTGCTTGCGCTCGCCTGCATTGCGGTTGCGCCCGCGAGCGCAGCAGCCGAGGCGCTGAGCGATCCGACGCGGCCTTCGGGCACTGTAGCCGGCGGCGCGGCGGTGCCGGGATCGGAGGCGCCAGCTGCAGTCCCGCAACTGCAAAGCGTGATCATCTTGCCCACCGAGCGCTCTGCCATCATCAACGGCCAGCTGCTGAAGCTGGGCGCGGCGTTCGGCGAGCTGAGGGTGGTGAAGATCAGCGAGAACGAAGTGGTGCTGCACTCCGCCGACGGCAATCAGACCTTGCGCATGTATCCGGAGGTCTTTATCAAGCGCATCGAGGCGGCGCCCTTCGTAGTCAAGGCGCCTGCCCCTACGATCAAGAAACCTGCCCGCAAGAAGGCCGCAAAAGCAGTCAACGGCAAGGGAACTCCAAAATGAAAAACCTATGGGTCATCTTGCTTGCCGCATTGAGCCTCGTCGCGTGCGAGTCGAAGCTCATCAAGAAAAACGTGGTCGACGAGCAGATACGCAGCGAGCTGGTGCGCGCCGCGCAGCCGCGGCCCGTTGCGGCGACGCCCGAAACCGTGAACCAGGCGCTGCTGCCGCCGCTCACGATCGAGATGCCCAAGGGTGGGGCGCAGCTCGAGCCGCGCTTTGACCTGATAGTGAATCACGCCCCGGCCAACCAGGTATTCATGGCGTTGGTGTCCGGCACCCGCTACAGCATGCTGGTGCATCCGGACATCAAGGAAGACATCTCGGTGAATCTCAAGGATGTCACCATGATCGAGGCGCTGGAAGCGATACGCGAGCTTTACGGCTACGAGTACAAGTTTCAGGGCGGACGCATATACATTCAGCCGGTTTCCATGCAGACGCGGCTCTTTCAGGTGAATTACCTCGCCGGCCGCCGCGTCGGAATCGCGGATGTGCGCGTGACCTCGGGTTCGATTCAGGCTCCGGCACAGGGTGCGCCTACACCTGTTCCTGGTGCGGCTCCGGGGGCGCCTGCGGCGCCGGTAGCGTCAAGCTCTGCGAACCGTGCGACGTCCACCGACAGCAGCCGCGTGACCACCACATCGAACAGCGACTTCTGGACCGAAATCGCGGACTCCATCACCTCGATCATCGGCGCCGAGGGCGGACGCAGCGTGGTGGTCAATCCGACTGCCGGCGTGATCCTGGTGCGCGCCATGCCCAGCGAAATGCGCTCGATCGAGCAGTATCTAAAAGCCATGTCCGTGGTGGTCGAGCGCCAGGTGATGCTGGAGGCGAAGATCATCGACGTCACGCTCAATGATCAATTCGGCAGCGGCATCAACTGGGGGGTGTTCACCAACGGCCGCAACAGCCGCTTTGGCACCGGGGTCGCCAACCCGGGCACCACGCTGCGCACCGACGGCCTCATGCAGACCTACACCGCGCGCGGCGCCGATGGAGCGCTGCTGCCCAACTCGGCCCTTGCAATAAATCCTGCCGCTTCGATGCCGCTGTCGCCGGATCCTCTCAATCCATTGTCTACGGCACTGATCGGCTCGGCGACCAGCGCGCTGATCCCC
Source organism: uncultured beta proteobacterium (assembly GCA_903905655.1). Taxonomy (GTDB): domain Bacteria; phylum Pseudomonadota; class Gammaproteobacteria; order Burkholderiales; family SG8-41; genus PALSA-1004. The sequence goes on from CAIVHG010000023.1 coordinate 12,120, forward strand.
GGCGCAAATGTGCCGGGCGCGGTGTTCGGGCTCGCGTTTCAGACCAGCAACTTCGCCGCGCTGCTCAATTTTCTCGAATCGCAGGGCACGGTGCACGTGCTGTCCAGCCCGCGCATCGCCGCGCTCAACAACCAGAAAGCCGTCATCAAAGTCGGCACCGATGAGTTTTTTGTGACGAACGTGTCGACGACCTCGACGTCCACAGGTTCGGCGATGACGGTATCTCCCACCATCACCACGCAGCCGTTTTTCTCCGGCATCGCGCTCGATGTCACGCCGCAGATCGCCGATGACGACCAGATCATTCTGCACATTCATCCCTCGGTGAGCGAGGTCACGGACAAGACCAAGGTCATCAATCTCGGCACGCTCGGCGTGTTCACGCTGCCGCTCGCTTCCAGCAACATCAACGAGAGCGACACCGTCGTGCGCGTGCAGGACGGCACCATCGCTGCGATCGGAGGGCTGATGAAGCAATCGCAGGCGAGCGGGCGCTCCGGACTGCCGGGCAGCCTGGATTCGCCGGTCATGGGCAATCTTGTGGGCAGCCGCAGCCAGCAATTGACCAAGAGCGAGCTCGTGATCCTGCTCAAGACGACCATCATCAAGGGCGACGCCGCATGGCAGCAGCAGGCGCAGGAAGTGAACGAGCGCATGCAGAACATGCGCCGTCCGATGACCAACTAAGTGCAACCTCACGCAATGAACGCGCATTCGACATGAGAGAGTCGTCATGACAGCTACCATGTATCAGCAGTATTTCGGTTTGCGTGAGATGCCATTCAGCATCACGCCGGATACGAGCTTCGTCTACGATTGCACGGCGCACCAGGAGGCGCTCAACACGCTGCTCATCGCGGTCAAGAACGGCGAGGGCTTCATCAAGATCACGGGCGAAGTGGGGACCGGCAAGACGCTGCTGTGCCGGCGCTTCCTGGCGACGCTCGACGAGACTTTCGTTTCGGCTTATATCCTGAACCCTACGCTCGAACCGCGCGCGCTGCTGCTCGCGCTCGCCGAAGAGCTGGGTATTGAATTGCCCAAGGACGCCGACCAGCATCAGCTCCTGAAAAAACTGGCGCTGGCCCTGCTCAAGTTCGCGCGCGAGCGCAAGGCGGTGGTGCTGTGCCTGGACGAGGCGCAGGCCATGCCGGTGGAAAGCCTGGAAGCGCTGCGCCTTTTGACCAACCTCGAGACCGAGAAGCGCAAGCTGCTGCAGGTCGTGCTGTTCGGCCAGCCCGAGCTCGACAGCAAGCTCGCGATGAACTCGGTGCGCCAGCTGCGCCAGCGCATTGCCTTCCAGTACAAGCTCGGCGCGCTGCGGCGCGACGAGATCGATTACTACGTCGCCCACCGCATGCGGGCCGCGGGTTACCGCGGCGGCCACCTGTTCACCAAGGGCGCGCTCGCTTCACTGCACCGCGCTACAGGCGGCATTCCGCGCCTGGTGAACATCATCGCGCACAAGGCCTTGTTGCTCGGGTATGGCGCGGGCGATCAGGAGATCGGGGCGCGCTACGTGCGCATCGCTGCGCACGACACGCCGGCCGCCCGGCATACGAGATGGTGGTGGCCTGCGGCTGCGATGCTGCTGGTTTCGGTGTTCAGCGTTGGTTGGTTGACCCTGCACTGATCCGGGGCCTCGTGTCCTGAGTCCTTAATTCGCCGAACAAAAGATGTCGAGAATTGACGCCATACTTTGTCGCAAATCCGCGCCGGGTGCCCAACCCGGCTGTGGTTTGCTTCGCGTCTGGCGCCAATTTCGCCACTTTTGTCCTGCAGACGTTCTCACGAGAGAAAACTATCTTCAACGAACTAAAGACTCAGGACACTAGCCCATGAGCCTCATCAACAAGATGCTGCAGGATCTCGACAATCGTCATGCGTCGGGCGTGGAGCGCGGCGCGTTGCCCGATCAGGTGCGTGCGGCGCCGCCGCGCGCTGTGCGCCGCGGGCGGTGGTGGATCGTTGCCGCCCTGGCGCTGGTCACCATCGCTTTATCGACATGGCATTTCATTCCGCTGCGCGTGTTGCTGGTTACCTTTGGAACATTTACGACGGCGCATGCGAGTATCAGCTCACGATTTGCCGATGCGTCGCTGCAACGCGGCGCGCTCGATGCGGCAGCCACAGCCTCGAGCGCAGCGCGCAAGATCGCCGTCGCTGAGCCCACGGCATCCGGACCACCGCCAATGGCACCGGCTTCTATCCCCTCTGGAGGCGGGCCCGGAATGCCACCGGTTGCCCAGACCGCGCTGAATGCGCCGCTACCATCATCGTCATCAGCTACTGCGGCCGCTCCAGCGCCGCCTCTGACGGTCGCTGCAGTGCTCGATCGTGATCCGCAGAGCGCTGCCATTCGGGTGGCACCGGTTGCGAAGTCACCGGTTGCTGCAACTCCGAGCACTGCGCGCCCACTCGCCGCACCTGCGGCGACTGGTGCGGCAGACAGCGCAAAGCCGAATGGCGGCGCGGGCAGGAAGCTGGTGAGCGGTGCAGACGCTAAGGCATTGCTCGCGCTCGCCAATCCGCAGATCAACAAGCTTACGCAGACGCTCACGTCCCAACAGCTTGCGGAAAACGAATACCGGAATGCAGCAAACCTGGTCGGCCAGGGCCGTCTTGCCGACGCACAGGAGGGATTCCGGCGCGCTTTGCAGCAGGAGCCCCGTCACATCGGCGCACGGCAGGGACTGTTCGGCCTCTTTATGGAAGCGGGTCAAACTACCGAAGCGGAGCACCTGCTGCGCGAGGGCCTCGATCTGGACCCGAACCGGCCCGCATTCGCGATGGCGCTCGCACGCCTGCAGGTCGAGCGCGGTGACATCGCGGCCGCTGTCGACACGATGCAAACCTCGGCGCCCGCTGCGCGCGACAGCCCCGATTACCTGGCGTTTTTTGCCGCGCTGTTGCAGCGCCAGGCACGCCATCGGGAGGCTGTTGAGCAATATCAGACTGCACTTGCCATGGCCCCGGGTTCCGGCTTGTGGCAGATGGGGCGGGCGATTTCACTGCAAGCGCTCAATCGCAACACGGAAGCCGCGGACGCTTTCCGCCGCGCGAAGGCCGCCAATACACTCAACGCCGAGCTCACTGAATTTGTGAACCAACGCCTTGCGCAATTGAAATAGCGCATCCCCGGGATCGTGCGCGGCGATAGAAGTCCTACGTAGGCAGCGTGCGCGCGACCATCCAGCCGAAAACTTCGAGCGCTCCGGCCCGCAACAGATTGCGCGCAAGCTCGTTGAGCGTCGCGCCGGTCGTCATCACATCGTCAATCACCGCCACGCGTTTACCGGCGAGGTTGGCATCGCACACGAAAGCGCCGCGTACATTGCGCGCGCGCTCACTCCACGGCAGCAACGCTTGCGGTGTGCCATCGCGCACGCGGCGGCAGGCATGAGGCGCGAGCGCTATGCCGGTGCGGCGGCTTACCACGCGCGCAAGCTCAAGCGCCTGATTGAAGCCGCGGCTGCGCAGCCGTGCGAGCGTGAGCGGCATGGGAATGATGAGATCGGCTCTCTCCACCAATCGGTCGAGCATGGCTTCGGCGAGCAGCGTCGCGAGCGCTAAATTGCCCGCATACTTGTATTGCTGAATGAGCGCGGCAAGCGGCCAGGCGTAGGCAAAGGCCGCGCTCGATCGGGCATAGCGCGGCGCATCGCGCCGGCATGCGCCGCAGATGGCGCCGCCGGGAACGGGCAGGGCGCACTGCGGGCAGCGTTCAGCGCTGAGCCACGGCAAACTTTGGTAGCACGCGCTGCAAAGAGACCGTTCAGTGGCGATCCCCGCGCACAGCAGGCAGGCTTCGGGCAAAACGTGCTGTATCAGGTTTGGGCAGCTGTTCAATTAGGGCACCTGTTTGTTTGACAATAACCCTCTCATCCCCGATGATGCTGCCGACGATTTCTTGCGGGATCAGCTATGGACCGTATTAATGACAACGCGTTGGCAAGCGCAGCCGACTACAGCGACGCGCAGCGTACCTGGAGCGTGGAACAGGTGGACGCGCTCTATGCGCTGCCCTTCAACGATCTGCTCCACCGGGCACACAGCGTGCACCGCGCGCACTTCGATCCCAATGCGGTGCAGCTCTCCACCCTGTTGTCGGTCAAGACCGGCGGCTGCTCCGAGGATTGCGGCTATTGTCCGCAGTCTGCGCGGCATCAAACGGCGGTGCAGGATGAGCCGCTGCTGAGCCTGGACGCGGTGGTCGCTGCGGCACGCGCAGCGCAGGAAAAAGGCGCGACCCGTTTTTGCATGGGCGCAGCGTGGCGCGGTCCCAAGCAGCGTGATCTGGAGAAGGTGAAGGAAATGGTGCGCTCGGTGCGCGCACTGGGCCTGGAAACCTGCGCGACGCTCGGCATGTTGAAGCCGGGACAGGCGGAGCAGCTAAAGGATGCGGGCCTCGACTATTACAACCACAACATCGACACCGAAGCTGGATTCTATGAAAAGATAGTAGGCACTCGCACTCAGGATGACCGGCTTGAAACGTTGGCCCAGGTGCGCGAGGCCGGGATCAATGTGTGCTGTGGAGGCATCGTAGGCATGGGCGAAACGCGGCGCAGCCGGGCGGCGCTGATCGCCCAGCTCGCCAACATGAAGCCCTATCCAGAGAGCGTGCCGATCAACAATCTGGTGCAGGTGGAAGGCACGCCGCTCGATGGCGTACCGGCCCTCGATTTGCTCGAGTTCGTGCGCACCATCGCCTGCGCGCGCATCACCATGCCGAAGGCGATGGTGCGGCTTTCTGCAGGCCGCGAGCAGATGCCGGAAGGTATCCAGGCGCTGTGCTTTTTTGCCGGCGCGAATTCGATTTTCTACGGTGACAAGCTGCTGACGACTGCAAACCCGGAAGCACGGCGCGACCGCGCACTGCTGGACAAGCTCGGCATGCATCCAATGCCGGCCCCCGCGCGGGACGCTGAGCCCTAGCACCTCGACCGCGCTGAACGAAGCGCGCGCCGGAATACTTATTTATGACCTACGCTCAGCTTGCTGCAGAACTGGCGGCGCTCGAAACGCGCGGCCTCAGGCGTCAGCGCCGGATGCTGGAGTCGCCGCAAGGCGCGCACGCTGTCGTCGACGGCCGCGACGTCATCGCGTTTTGCAGCAACAATTACCTCGGGCTCGCATCCGATCCGCGCCTGGCGGCGGCGGCACGCGAAGGCATAGCGCGCTACGGAGTGGGCGCCGGCGCATCGCATCTCATCCTGGGGCACATGAGCGCGCACCACGCGCTCGAAGAGGAGCTTGCGCGCTGCTTGGGATTGCCGCGTGCGCTGCTGTTTTCCAACGGCTACATGGCGAACATTGGCATCGTCACCGCGCTCGCCGGCCGCGGGGACGCCGTATTCGGCGACAAGCTGAATCATGCGTCGCTCAACGATGCCGCACTGCTGTCTCGCGCGGATTTCAAACGCTATGCGCACGGCGATATGGAGGCACTTGCGCGGCTCCTGGAAAAAAGCCGCGCGCGTCGCAAGCTGGTGGTCAGTGATGCGGTGTTCAGCATGGATGGTGATCTTGCCCCAGTGCCGGAATTACTGCGCCTGTGCGAACTTCACGATGCATGGCTCGTGCTCGACGATGCGCACGGTTTCGGCGTGCTGGGCGCGGCAGGCGGCGGTGTCCTCGAACATTACGGCATGGTGTCGCCCCGCATCGTCTACATGGCGACGCTCGGCAAAGCGGCCGGCGTGTTTGGGGCGTTTGCCGCGGGCGCACCGGAAGTGATCGAAACCCTGGTGCAGCGCGCGCGGCCATATATATACACCACTGCCAGTCCGCCGCTGCTCGCACACGCGCTGCTCGCAAGCCTGGGCATCATACGCACCGAGGGTTGGCGCCGCGAGCGTCTGGCGCAGCACGTTTTCTCTTTGAAGCAGCAGCTCGTCACCGGTCCGTGGCGCCTGCTTTCCTCGGAGACCGCGATTCAACCGCTCGTCACCGGGAGCAGTGAGTCGGCGCTGCGCGTAGCAGCGGCGCTCGCGGAGCGCGGCCTGCTGGTGCCGGCGATTCGCCCGCCGACGGTGCCGCGCGGCGGCAGCAGGCTGCGCATCTCGCTATCGGCTGCGCACACCGAAGACGACGTTAACAAACTCGTCAGCGCGTTAAATGAAATCGGCCAGGCTGCCTGAAACGATGGGCATGGTTAGTTCTTCATCCCGCCTTGCATGAACTTGCATATAGTAGCCAGCGGTAACGGGCCTGACTTGGTGCTGCTGCACGGATGGGGCATGCACGCGGGCGTGTGGGATGAGATCGCGCTTGAATTGAACGCGCGTTTACGCACGCATCGCGTCGATCTGCCGGGCCACGGGCAAAGCCCGAGCTGCGAGACCTATACGCTGGATGCGCTCGTAGACGCGCTGGCGGCTGCGCTGCCGCAGCGCGTGATGGTATGCGGGTGGTCGCTGGGAGGGCTGGTGGCATTGGCTTGGGCGCTGCGTTATCCGGCGCAGGTCGAGCGGCTCGTCCTCTACTCGACCAGTCCGTGCTTTACGCGCGCCCCCGATTGGGACTGCGGCATCGAGCCCGAGGTTTGGGACGGTTTCGCGCGCGAGCTTGCGCGTGATCCGAAGCGTACGCTGGCGCGCTTTGCGGCGTTGCAGTCGCAGGGCGACACGGAGGCGGCAAGCGTGCTGCGCCAACTGCGTGCTCAGCTCGCCGCTGCTCCAGCGCCGGACGCTCGGACGCTGGCGGCCGCGTTAGCCATACTCGGGGAAACCGATCTGCGCTCTGAACTGGCAACGATTAGACAACCGGTATTGATCGCGCACGGGGCGCGCGACCGCATCGTGCCGCTGGCGGCGGCGCGCTATCTGCAGAGCGCACTGGCGCACGCCACGCTGCGCGTTGACGATCGCAGCGCACATGCGCCGTTCATCTCGGAGCCAAAGACCAGCGCGCGCGACATTTTGGAGTTCTGTACATGACTGACGCGCTGGTCATCGACAAACGCGGCCTGCGCCGCTCTTTCGAGAAGGCGGCCGCCGGCTATGATGCCGCTGCCGTGTTGCAGCACGAAGTGTGCCGGCGCATGGTATCGCGGCTCGATTACATCAAGTACGAGCCGCAGGTCGTGCTCGATGCCGGCTGCGGAACCGGCAATGCGCTCGCCGGACTGCGCGCCCGCTATCCGCGCGCAATTTATTATGCACTCGATATCGCGCTCGCGATGCTTCAGCGTGCACGAGCACAGCCACCGGGCTGGCGGGGCTGGTTTGCGCCGCGCGTGCACGCGCTATGCGCAGACATCGAACAACTGCCGCTGAAAAATGCAGGCGTGGGACTGGTGTGGTCCAATCTCGCGCTGCAATGGGTGCAGGATCCGCAGCGCGCGTTCGCGGAATTCCGGCGTGTGCTCGCGCCCAATGGCCTGCTCATGTTCAGCACCTTTGGTCCGGACACGCTGAAGGAACTGCGCGCTGCCTACGAGGGCACTGACAGTTACCCGCACGTGCACAGTTTTATAGATATGCATGATCTGGGCGACATGCTGGTGCGCAGCGGATTCGCCGATCCGGTGATGGACGCAGAATACCTGACGCTCACCTACGCCGACGTGGTGTCCCTGATGCGGGACCTGAAGGCGATCGGCGCGCACAACATGGCTGTGGGGCGCCGGCGCGGCATGACGGCCCGCACCGTATTGAGGGCGGTCGAAGCAGGCTACGAACGATGGCGCAGCGACGAACGCCTGCCGGCAACCTTCGAGGTTATCTATGGCCATGCGTGGGTGCCGGCAGTGTCCCCGCGTGCACCCGATGAGCAGGTCGTGCAATGGCACAAGCGTTAGCGTCTGCCTGAAACATGGCGACCGGCTACTTCATCACTGGAACCGACACCGGCGTGGGGAAGACCGTTGTCGCGTGCGCGCTGCTGCACGCCTTTGCCGCGCGCGGCCGGCGCGTAATCGGCATGAAACCGGTGGCGGCAGGGGCGCTGCGCACGGAGCACGGCCTGCTGAACGACGACGTGGCCGCATTGTGTGCGGCGAGCAATGTGACGGCGCCGCCGGAGCTCGTGAACCCCTATTGCTTCGAAGCGGCGATTGCGCCGCACCTGGCGGCAACGCAGGCCGGCACAGGGATAGAACTCGGACGCATCGCGCGCGCCTATGCCGGGCTCGCGGCCGTGGCCGAAGTGGTGGTGGTGGAGGGCGCCGGCGGTTTCTGCGTGCCGCTCTCCAGCATCGAGAACGGAGCGCACCTCGCGCGTCTGCTCGGGTTGCCGGTGATCATGGTGGTGGGTATGCGGCTGGGCTGCCTGAACCATGCGCTGCTCACTGCGCAGGCGATCCGCGCCCACGGGCTGGTGCTCGCCGGGTGGGTGGCTAACCGGATCGATCCCGGCATGACGGCGGCCGACGAAAATGTGGCTGCGCTTGTCGAACGCATCCACGCGCCGCTGCTCGCGGATATCGCCCATACACCGCAACCGCAGCGCATTGCGCTGCAAGTGCAGGCGCTTGATCTATTGTAAATTCCTGCCGCGCGCTGAGCGCTGCGGCTCGGTAGACCCTGGCTCTGCGGTTGCCTAGCGGTCCCCGTCTATGATAAATTCCGCTGTCTTTTTTGGGCATGGGGTTGGAGTGGATTCAATGTGGGTTAGCGCGACGGTGCGGTCGGAATACATTTTTATCGGCCGGCGCACCAACCCTCTGTCCACTTCCGAGCGCACGCTCATCCTTGGTTCTATCGCAGTCCCGGCGCCTGCAATCGCGTTAGCTCTGACCGTGCCCGGCGCACGGCGCAGACCCTGCGCCCTGCAGCGAATTTCATCTCAAAGCTCGGTTGGAGTGTGGCAATGATCAGTAAGTGGGCACAGCTTCTCGCGACAGCGGCGATATTCTCGCCGTCCCTGGCAAGCGCGCAGTCGGCGGTCGCGCGCTACAACCTCCAGGACCCGCAGACGCCGATTGCGCAACAGATCTACGATCTGCATACGCTGATCTTCGCGATCTGCTGCGTGATTTTCGTCACCGTGTTCAGCGCGATGTTCTACGCGATCTGGAAGCATCGCAAATCGGTCGGACACAAGGCCGCGCAGTTCCATGAGAACGTGACTGTGGAAATGCTGTGGACCATCATCCCGCTCCTGATACTCGTCGCGATGGCCTATCCCGCAACCAAGACCGTGATCGCGATGAAGGACACCTCATCTCCCGACCTGACGGTCAAGGTCACCGGTTACCAGTGGCAATGGAATTACGCCTATCTGCAGGAAGGCGTGAGCTTCTACAGCAAACTCGCGACCCCGCGCGACCAGATCGAGGGCACTGCCACCAAGGGCCAGAATTATCTGCTCGAGGTCGACAATCCGCTGGTGGTGCCGGTTGGCAAGAAGATTCGCATCATCACCACGGCGAACGACGTCATTCACTCCTGGTGGGTGCCCGCCTTCGGCGTGAAGCAGGATGCGATTCCGGGCTTCGTGCGCGACACCTGGTTCAAGGTCGACAAGCCCGGCGTTTACCGCGGGCAGTGCGCCGAGTTGTGCGGTAAAGAGCACGGATTCATGCCAATCGTCGTCGAAGCGGTGGAACCCGAGAAATTCGCGCTGTGGATGGCTGACCAGAAGCAGAAAGCGGTGGCGCAGGCCGACGACCCCAACAAGTCGTGGACGCTCGATGAGCTCAAGGAGCGCGGCGCAAAAGTCTATGCTGCCAACTGCCAGGTCTGCCATCAGGCGACGGGACTCGGAACGCCGCCGGTATTTCCCGCGCTGTCCGGTTCCAAGATCGCCACCGGCCCGGTCGCCGATCACGTCGCGTTGGTGTTGAGCGGCAAGAACGCCATGCCGACCTGGAAGGCGCTGTCGGACGTCGAAATTGCGGCGGTCGTCACCTATGAACGCAATTCCTGGAACAACAAGACTGGCGACATGGTGTCGCCCGCCGACGTGAAGAAGTTACGCAAATAAGGTATCGAGGAGATTCCATGGAAGCAGTAACCACCCACGACCACGCCCATGGCCACGATGAGCACGCGCATCATCCCGCGGGGATCATGCGCTGGATCACGACCACCAATCACAAAGACATAGGCACGCTCTACCTCATCTTCAGCCTCACCATGTTCTTCATCGGCGGGCTGCTGGCGATGGGCATCCGCGCAGAGCTGTTCCAGCCGGGACTGCAGTACTGGCGGCCGGAGTTCTTCAACCAACTCACCACCATGCACGGCCTGATCATGGTGTTCGGCGCCATCATGCCGGCCTTCGTGGGCTTCGCGAACTGGCAGATCCCGATGATGATCGGCGCGCCGGACATGGCGTTCGCGCGCATGAATAACTGGAGCTTCTGGCTGTTGCCGCCGGCGGCGCTGCTGCTCGTTTCCTCGTTCTTCGTGCCGGGTGGAGCGCCCGCCGCGGGATGGACGATTTACGCGCCGCTCTCCACCCAGATGGGCCCCGACATGGACTTGGGCATTTTCGCGCTGCACATCATGGGCGCGTCCTCCATCATGGGCTCGATCAACATCGTCACCACCATCCTGAACATGCGCGCTCCGGGCATGACGCTCATGAAGATGCCGCTGTTCGTGTGGACCTGGCTGATCACGGCTTATCTGCTGATCGCGGTGATGCCGGTGCTCGCGGGCGCGATCACGATGGTGCTGACCGACCGCCACTTCGGCACCAACTTCTTCAATGCGGCGGGTGGCGGCGACCCGGTCATGTTCCAGCACATCTTCTGGTTCTTCGGGCACCCCGAGGTCTACATCATGATTCTGCCGGCGTTCGGCATCGTCTCGCAGGTGATCCCGGCGTTTGCGCGCAAGCCGCTGTTCGGCTACGCGTCGATGGTATACGCAACCTCATCGATCGCCATCCTGTCGTTCATCGTGTGGGCGCACCACATGTTCGCCACCGGCATGCCGGCCGCCGGCCAGTTGTTCTTCATGTACGCGACGATGCTGATCGCGGTGCCCACCGGTGTCAAGGTGTTCAACTGGATCGCCACCATGTGGAAGGGCTCGATGACCTTTGAGACGCCGATGCTGTTTGCGTGCGGCTTCATCTTCGTGTTTACCATCGGCGGCTTCACCGGGCTCATCCTGGCGATCGCGCCGGTCGACATCCAGGCTCAGGATACATACTACGTGGTCGCGCATTTCCACTACGTGCTGGTTGCGGGATCGCTGTTCGCGATCTTCGCCGGCACCTATTTCTGGCTGCCCAAGTGGACCGGACACATGTATGACGAGGCCCTCGGCAAATGGCATTTCTGGCTGTCGATCATCTTCTTCAACATCACGTTCTTCCCGATGCACTTCCTGGGCCTCGCGGGCATGCCGCGCCGCGTTCCGGATTACGCGCTGCAGTTCGCGGACTTCAACATGATCGCCTCGATCGGCGCATTGGGCTTCGGCCTTTCGCAGCTGCTGTTCGTGGCGTGCGTCATCAAGTGCGCGAAGGGCGGCGCCGCGGCGCCGGCCAAGCCGTGGGAGGGTGCAGACACCCTGGAGTGGACGCTGCCGTCGCCGGCGCCGTACCACAGCTTCGAGACGCCGCCGGTCGTTAAGTGACGGCGGATGCCATGGGCCGACGTTCGGCGAATGTGAGAACCGCGCTTGCGCTCGCCGCGCTCGCGGCTGCGTTTTTCATCGCCATCTTCGCCCAGTACTGGAACAAATGAACGTCGCGTATCCCAACCTGATCACCCTGCGCAAGCTGCTGGTGATCTCCTGCGTGATGTTCGGGTTCGGGTATGCGCTGGTGCCCTTTTACAAGAAGATCTGCGAAGTCACTGGCATCAACAACGTGGTCAAGGCCGACACGGTGGAGAACACGCAGGTCGACGCGGCGCGTTTCGTCACCATCGAATTCGATTCCAATGTGCGCGGCAACCTGCCGTGGACGTTCCGTCCGCTGCAGGTGCAGATGCGCATTCATCCCGGCGAGCTGAACACCGTGATGTACGAGATCGGCAATCCCACTAACCACGCCATCACGGCGCAGGCGATCCCCAGTTATGGACCGCAGCTCGCTGCCCGCTATTTCAGGAAACTGGAATGTTTCTGTTTCACCCAGCAGACGCTGGCGCCAGGCGCCGTAAAGCAGATGCCCGTGGTATTCGTCATCGACCGGGAACTGCCGCAGGACGTGAATACGATCACTTTGTCGTATTCGTTTTTTGAGATTGAGGGCAGTGCCAAGAAGGACGGCTGAGGCCGATGGCTGAGCCAGTGCCGGAGCGTCCTAAAGCAGGGCCGTTGGAGGCTGCAATTGCGGTGTGCAGCGCGTTTCTGGGCATCCGCAGGCGTGCCGCCTACGAGAAGGACGCGGTGCGGCTGACGCCGGTGCAGGTGATCGTCGCCGGCATCATAGGAGCGGTTATTTTTGTTTTGAGCCTCGTCACGCTGGTGCATTTCATCACCAGCTAAGTGCGGGCGAACTGCGCATCATAGAAGGAGGAGTGCCATGACAACCCAAGTAGCGCATTATTTTGTGCCGCAACCCTCGCGCTGGCCGATCTTCGGTTCAGTGGCGTTGCTATGCATGGCGAGCGGCACCGCGCTGTGGATCAACGAAGCCGCGTGGGGCAAGTACGTGCTGATCGCGGGCCTGTGCATACTCGCATACATGCTGTTTGGATGGTTCGGCACGGTTGCCCACGAAAGCGAAGGCGGCAGCTATGGCCCGCAGGTGGACCGCTCGTTCCGCTGGGGCATGAGCTGGTTCATCTTCTCGGAAGTCATGTTCTTCGCTGCTTTCTTTGGCGCGCTGTTCTACATGCGGGTGCTTTCCGTGCCGTGGCTCGGCGATCTCGAGAACAAGCTGCTGTGGCCCGACTTTACTGCGCACTGGCCCAGCGCCGGCCCTGGCCTCAACATCGTTTTTACGCCAATGGAAGCGTGGGGCATACCCGCCATCAATACGCTCATCCTGCTGACCTCAGGCGTGACCGTGACCTGGGCACACTGGGGGCTGCTCAAGAACAAGCGCACGCAGCTGATCCTGGGTTTGGCCGCGACGGTCGCGCTCGGCATGATCTTCCTGACGCTGCAGGTGCACGAATACGGCACCGCCTATAGCGAACTGAACCTCAAGCTCACTACGGGCGCATATGGGGCGACGTTTTTCATGTTGACCGGCTTTCACGGCTTTCACGTGACGGTGGGCACGATCATGCTGATGGTTATCCTCGGCCGCAGCATCGCCGGACATTTCACGCCGGAACATCACTTCGGGTTTGAGGGTGTGGCTTGGTACTGGCACTTCGTGGACGTGGTATGGCTGCTGCTCTTCATACTCG
>CAIVHG010000024.1 GCA_903905655.1 uncultured beta proteobacterium
CGCTGATCCCGATGCTGGCCAGCCGCTACCTGGTTCAGCAGGATACCTCCCAACATAAAACAGAAAGCCGCGTGCTGAAATGGACGGCATGGTTCGAGCACGGATTCATCTGGGTGCTGGCGTCCTACGAACGCATGCTCGACTGGTCATTACGCCACAGCCGCGTAGTGCTTGGCATCGCGCTCAGCACCCTGATTGTCACCGTCGTGCTGTTCATGGCCTTGCCCAAGGGATTTTTCCCCAACGAAGATGTCGGCCTGGCATTGATCACGGTGGAGGCGGTCGAGGACATTTCCTTTCCTGCCATGGCCGAACTGTTGCAGCGCACGGGCGCTGTGATCCGCGCCAATCCTGCCGTCGATACGCTGATTGTCAACGCCAATGACAGCAACAGCGGGCGCCTGTTCATGAACCTCAAGCCGCGCAGCGAGCGTCAGCCCATCGACAAGGTTGTCGAAGAGCTGCGCCGCGACGTGCGCGTCATCCCCGGCGTCAACGTCTTTATCAACCCCATTCAGAACCTCAGGCTTGGCGGTCGCCTCAGCAAGAGCCGCTATCAGTATGTCATGCGTAGCGTGCGTGCCGAAGAGCTGCGCACCGCTTCCGATGGGCTGATGTCACGCATGCGCGAGGAAGCCATCTTTCGCGATGTCACCAGCGACTCGCAACTGAAGGGTTTGCAGGCGCGGCTCAATATCAACCGCGACAAGGCCAACCTGCTGGGTGTGCAGATCGCGGATATACGCAGCGCGCTGTACAGCGCTTTCGGCGAGCGCCAGGTTTCGACGATCTATACTTCCAGCGACAGTTATCAGGTCATCATGCAGGCCGCCGCCGAGGATCGCACCGACGAGAGCTCTTTCGACAAAATCCATGTGCGCACCAAAAGTGGCGGTCTGGTTTCGTTGTCGAGTATCGCGACCGTCGAGCGCGAAGTGGGGCCGCTCGCGATCAATCACACCGGGCAGCTCGTGGCGGTGACGGTTTCCTTCAACCTCGCGCCCGGTGCATCGCTGGGCGATGCTTCGAAGCGCATCGAACAGTTCAAGCGCGAGCTCAATATGCCGGTGAGCATTCTCACCAGCTACGGCGGCGATGCGGCAGCATTCCAGTCTTCGCAGGCAAGCCAGATGGTGCTGATTGTCGCCGCGCTGCTGGTGATATATGTGTTGCTGGGTGTGCTGTACGAGAGTTATATCCACCCGGTCACGATTCTTTCCGGGCTGCCCTCGGCTGCGGTCGGCGCGCTGGTAATGTTGTGGCTATTCAACATGGATCTTTCGATCATCGCCATGATCGGCATCCTGATGCTGATCGGCATCGTCAAGAAGAACGCCATCATGATGATCGACTTCGCGCTCGACGCGCAGCGCAACGGCGGCATGGCGCCGCGTGAGGCGATCCGCACCGCCTGCCTGCTGCGTTTCCGCCCGATCATGATGACCACCTCGGCGGCGCTGATGGGCGCACTGCCCATCGCCATGGGACTCGGCGCAGGTGCCGAACTACGACAGCCGCTGGGCCTCGCCGTGGTGGGGGGGTTATTGTTCTCGCAGGTGATTACACTTTTCATCACGCCGGTGATCTACCTCTATCTCGACCGTTTTTCCGGCAGCGGGCCGCTCAAGCTGGAAGGTGACGAAGCGTAGTCAACCTAAATTCCGAAGTTCAAGCCACAGAGTTCACAGAGAACACAGAGAGAGACGAGGTTTGTCAGCA
>CAIVHG010000025.1 GCA_903905655.1 uncultured beta proteobacterium
ACGTGTGCGGCGCTTGCGAAAGCATCCACTATCAGAATCCGAAGATGGTCGTGGGATGCATCGTGGAATGGGAAGACCGAATCCTGTTGTGCCGCCGCGCCATCGAGCCGCGCCACGGCTACTGGACGGTGCCCGCCGGTTTCATGGAGAACGGCGAAACCACGGCGCAGGGCGCGGCGCGCGAAACCCTCGAAGAAGCGAATGCGAAAGTCGAGGTCGGCCCGCTCTATTCGCTCTACAACATCCCCCACATCAACCAGGTCTACATGCTGTTTCGCGGCCAGCTGCTCGATCTGGCTTTTTCTGCGGGTACCGAATCTTTGGAGGTGAAACTGTTCGCGGAAAGCGAAATCCCCTGGGAGCAGCTGGCGTTCCCAGCAGTGCGTAATACACTCACCCAGTACTACCGTGACCGCAGCGGCGGCGAGTACCGCTTTCACATAGGGACCATCGAGCGCGCGGCGCGGCTCAGGTAAGGCGATCTATTCCTGTGCCCAGTCGCGGGCACGCTCCAGCGCACGCCGCCATTGCACGAGCAACTGCTCGGCATGCGCGCGCGGCATGCGCGGTTCGTATACGCGCCCGACCGCGGCCGCAGGCAGCGTATCTTCCTGCCAATAACCCACTCCGAGTCCTGCAAGATAGGCCGCGCCAAGCGCGGTCGCCTCGGCCTCTTTCAGACACACCACGCGCACTCCCAGAAGATCCGCCTGGAACTGCATCAGCAGTGCATTGCCGGTGGCGCCGCCGTCGACGCGCAGCTCGCCCAAATCGCAACCGGCATCCGCACGCATCGCGTGCAGCACATCCGCGCACTGATAAGCGATGGCCTCCAGCGCTGCACGCGCGATATGAGCGGCACCGGTACCACGCGTAAGCCCGACGATGGTGCCGCGCGCATGTGGATCCCAATGCGGACTGCCGAGGCCCGCGAATGCCGGCACGAAATACACGCCGCCGTTGTCCGGCACCGAGGCCGCGAGCGCCTCTACTTCTGAAGCGCTCCTGATCACCCCCAGCGCATCGCGCAGCCACTGCACCACGGCGCCCGCGATGAAGACGCTGCCTTCGAGCGCATACTCGTCGTGATCGCCGATGCGCCATGCCGTGGTGGTCAGCAGTTGGTGACGCGAGAGTACCGGCGCGCGGCCGGTGTGCATCAGCATGAAGCAGCCCGTGCCATAGGTGTTCTTGACCATGCCGGGCGCGATGCAGCGCTGGCCGAACAGCGCAGCCTGCTGGTCTCCGGCCACACCCGCGATCCGTATGCGCGCCGCAAACAAATCAGCAGCGGTCAGCGCAATCGGAGCGCTGGAAGGAACGACGACGGGCATCATGGCGCGCGGAACGCCGAACAGTTCCAGCAGCTCGCCGTCCCAATCGCCTTTATGGATGTCATAGAGCAGCGTGCGCGAAGCGTTGCTCGCATCCGTCGCATGCACGGCGCCGCCCGAGAGCTTCCAGATCAGCCAGCTGTCGATGGTGCCGAACGCGAGTTCTCCGGCTGCCGCGCGTGCGCGCGCCCCCGCCACGTGGTCGAGAATCCACGCGAGCTTGGTGGCGGAGAAATAAGCGTCGGGCACGAGCCCGGTGCGGCTGCGCACCAAGGCCTCATGGCCGCCCGCCTTCAGCGCGTCACATGCTGCAGCAGTGCGGCGGTCCTGCCATACGATCGCATTGTGTATGGGTTTGCCGCTCGCGCGCTCCCACACGACCGTGGTCTCGCGCTGGTTGGTGATGCCGATGGCGGCAATTTCACCTGCGCTGATGCGCGCCTGCGTCAGCGCAGCACGCGCTACCGCAAGCTGCGTCTCCCAGATCTCCTCGGCGTCGTGCTCGACCCATCCCGGCTGCGGAAATATCTGCTGGATTTCGCGCTGCGCGACAGCGACCACCGCGCCCCGATGATCGACGATGAGCGCGCGCGAACTCGTCGTGCCCTGGTCCAATGCTAGTATGTACGTCATGAGATAGAAACCTCAGCCGGCCAAGACGCAGCGCGGATAATCGGTGATGAGGCCGGCGGGCCCCAGGCCCGCGCAATGCAGATGCTCTGCCTGAGTCACCGGACCATACACGTAATTCTTCCAACCCGCCGCAGTCGTTTCTGCAAGCACGCTCGCATCGAGCGCGTTGTAATCCCACACCGCCGACCGTATGCGCGGATAGGCAGCACAGCCTGTGATGATAGCGCCCGCATCGAGCGGACGATGCGCGAGCAGCAACGCACAGTCAACGTCGAGTTCGAGCGCGCACTGCGCGACCACCTCGTGCCGGAACGAAGAGAGCAGCAGTCGCCGCGTGCGCGCGTACTTCGAGAGGACTGCGATCGCCGCGCGGCCGGCAGCGGCTGTCTTGATCTCGACGTTCCAGTACACCCCGGGGAAAGCATCCAGGATTTCCTCGAGCAGCGGCACCTCGTAGCCCGCGTCCTGCTCCAGTTCGCGGTGAGTGATCTGAGCGACCGCACGCCCGCGCGGCGATACGCGGTCGTGAAAGATGACGAGCCCGCGATCGGCGCTCAGGCGCACATCGGTCTCGATGCCGTCGACCGCCAGATCGACTGCGGCCGCGAATGCAGCCAGCGTGTTCTCCGGCGCCGTTGCATGGTAACCGCGGTGTGCGAGCAATAGCATGGCTGCGTCCCGATTCGTGTTTCCGATTGTAAAGCGCGCGTTCCCAAGCGCTGCCGCGCATGCGCAGAGGACTCTGTCTGCACACGCCACCCACTCGATTGGCTTGATTCTTGCACCGCATCCGCATTAGCCCGCGATCGCTGCGCAATCCGTCGCGGACACCGGAGGATAAAGCAAATGATCTTTTACGCATTCTACGTCGTTGCACTCCTCGTCGTGATCCTGCACTACACGGGCTGGCTGGCGCGCCATGGTCTCGATTGGCTGGTTCTGGTCATAGCCGCGGGCGTTTTTCCGGTCGTGCTGTTCCTGCGCTGACGGCACGCGCCGCCGCTGCGGTGCAGGAGTAGAATTCCGCGGGCAAAAGCAGCGGCGGCCCGCGCATTCGGGACGCGGCTCTACGAAAGTCGAAACGCATCACGTGGAGTCTCATGAAACTCGCCTCTGAACTCTATGCAAGCTTAAACCTCGATCAGCCCGCACCGCACGCATTGCGCCGCCGGCTGCTCAAGGCGGCGCTCGCGTGCGCCGCATCTGCGATGTTCGCGCCGCCGCTGGCGCGCCAGGCACGCGCAGCACCCAGCTTCGCGAGCGATCCCTATACGCTGGGCGTGGCCTCGGGCGCGCCGCGCGCCAACAGCGTCGTGCTCTGGACGCGGCTCGCCCCCGCACCTCTCGCAGGCGGCGGCATGCCGCCGGAAAGCGTGGATATCAGATGGGAAGTTGCGCGCGATGAAGCCTTCCGCGACATCGCAGCCGCCGGCAGCGCACGCGCCGAGCCGGAACAGGGGCACAGCGTGCACGTAGAGGTGCGCGGCCTCGCGCCGGAGCGTTGGTATTGGTACCGATTCATGGCGGGCGATGCCGTGAGCCCGATCGGCCGCACGCGCACGGCGGCGCTGCCGCAGTCCTCTCCCGAGCGCCTCGCGTTCGCCATCGCCTCCTGCCAGCAGTACGAGCAGGGCTATTACGCGGCCTACAGGCACATGGCAGCGGAGAACCTGGATCTCGTCGTCTTCGTGGGCGACTACATCTACGAATCGTCGTGGGGCAGCAATCACGTGCGCAAGCACTCGAGCAGCGAGCCGCGCACGCTCGAAGAATATCGCGTCCGCTACGCGCAGTACAAGAGCGACCCCGACCTGCAGCGCATGCACGCATCGGCGCCGTGGCTCGTCACCTGGGACGATCACGAAGTCGCCAACGATTACGCGAATGAACGCGGGGCAGACCTCGATCCCAACTTCATCGTGCGGCGGGCCGCCGCCTACCGCGCTTACTGGGAGCACATGCCGCTCGCCGCGGCGAGCATTCCTCAGGGCCCGGCGATGCGCATTTACGATCGCTACGAGTTCGGCGATCTCGCGCAGTTCTACATGCTCGACGACCGGCAGTACCGCACCTATCAGGCATGCCAGCGCCCCGGCCGCGGCGGTTCCTCGCGCGTCACCGAGTGCAGCGAGCGCCTCGACCCCGCGCGCACCCTGCTCGGCATGGAACAGGAGCGCTGGCTTGAGCAGAGCCTCGCGACTACACGGGCGCGCTGGAACGTCATCGCACAGCAAACACTGATGGCGCAGCTTGCACTCACGAATCGCAACGGCCGCAGCTTCTGGACCGACGGCTGGGACGGCTACCCGGCAGCCCGGGCGCGGCTGCTGGGATCGGTCGCGCAACTCAAACCGCGCAATCCGCTGGTGCTCGGCGGCGACGTGCACTGTACCTGGGTGGCAGATCTCAAATCCGATTTCGACGACCCGCGCTCACCGGTCATCGCAACCGAGCTGTGCGGCACTTCCATCACCTCGCAGGGGCCGAGCGCAAATCAGGTGCGTGCAGGCCTCGCCGAGAATCCGCACCTGCGTTACGGCAATGGAACGCAGCGCGGCTATCTCAAGGTGGAGCTGGGGCGCAGCGTATGCCGCGCGTTGGTGCGCACCCTCGACAACGTGAAGCGCGCCGACAGCGGCATCAGCACCGCCGCCGCATTCACCGTAGAGGACGGACGGACGGGCGCGCAGCCTGCGTAAGCGCTCCGATTGCGTCGTGCTACCATCGAAACTTCCAAATTCCTCCGCAAGCCCCGTGATCAGATGAAAGCAACCAAGACCGCGATTTCTCCGGTGATGAATCAGCTCGCCGCGTACATCGCGCGAGCACCGAAAAAGGCGCTTCCAAAGAGCGTAATCGAAGCGACCAAGCATCACGTGCTCGACACCATCGCCGCGATGATTTCCGGCGCCGACCTGGCGCCCGGCAGGATGGCGATCTCCTATACCAGGACGCTCGGCGGCAAGCATGAATGCACGGTGGTCGGCTCGCGAATCGTCACTAGCGCCGTCAACGCGGCGCTGGCAAACGGCATGCTTGCGCACGCCGACGAGACCGACGATTCGCACGCCGCCTCGCTCACGCACCCCGGCTGCGGCATCATCGCAGCGGCGCTCGCAATGGCGGAGCGTGAACAGCGCGACGGCACCGCGTTTTTGCGTGCGGTCGCGCTCGGCTATGACGTTTCGGCGCGCCTGAGCTTCGCGCTGCACGGCGAAGCGTTTCGCAGCATCGGCCACTCCACCCACAGCATGGCGCCCACCTTCGGCGCGGCCGCTGCCGGCGCCGCGCTGGCGCAGCTAGACGCAGGGCGCGTGCAGCACGTGCTGTCCTATGCCGCGCAGCAGGCGTCAGGAATGTCGTGCTATACGCGCGACCTGGACCACGTGGAGAAAGCGTTCGATTTCGGCGGCATGCCCGCGCGCAACGGCGTCGCCGCGGCGACCATGGTGGCCAGCGGCTGTAGCGGGGTGCAGGACGTGTTCAGCGGCGAGCGCAACTTCTTCGTGGCTTTTGACGAGCGGCGGCGCATCGGCAAGGCGCCCGCGCCGCGGCATCTGGTGCGCGATCTCGGCCACACCTACGAGATATTGAACACCAACATCAAGCGCTGGTCGGTGGGCTCGCCGATCCAGGCGCCGCTCGACTCGCTGAGCGCGCTGCTGCGTGCCGAGCAGATCAAACCGTCAGAGATAGAAAAGCTCACCGTCCGCGTATCGCACCTGGGCGCCAACACCACGGACAACCGCGACATGCCCGACATCTGCATGCAGTACATGTGCGCGGTGATGCTGCTCGACGGCACCGCGACCTTCGCCGCGGCGCACGACGTGCGCAGGATGAAGGACAGGAAAGTGCGCGCGCTGTGGGAGCGCATCGAAGTGCGCGGCGACGACGAGCTGCAGCGGCTGCTGCCGGAACGCCACGGCATCGTGGAGATATTGCTGAAGAACGGGCGCATGCTGCGCCACCACACGCGGGCCGTGCGCGGCACCACGCGCAATCCCATGAACCGCGCCGAGGTCGACGAAAAATGCTACCACCTCGTGCTGCCTGCGCTCGGCCGCAGGCGCGCGCGCGCCCTGTGCGATGCAGTGTGGAACCTGGAAGGCGTCTCCGACATGCGCCGCGTGCGGACGCTGCTGCAGCCGTAATCGTTCTTACGCCGGAAATAAACAATGCATAAGCTAGACAGCCCAGCGCGGGAAGCAACTTGCGCCGCAGAACGCAGCGCGTGGAACGCGGGCGGCGGACGCCCAGTCAACGATTACGAAACCGGGTGAAAACCCGGTTTCGCTCGACGCCCCCCTGGCGCGCGGACTCGTTACCGCCGAAGGCGGCAGTTTGCGGTTAGCGCGCCCGGCCCCCGCTCCCGCGAGCGGGGGCCACGCGCTAACGTGTCGCGGGGGCCCTCCGGGAGAGAGGATGGGGGTGAGGGCTGACGATGCAGCTCGGCTAGGTAAACCTCAACAGTCGCGGTGTCCTAATCAAATACGCCGGCAAGGCCGCATTCGCTCTGCTTGAGCGAGACCTCGACTGCGCCGTTCAGCTCGCCGTCCATGCCGCAATAGCGCATGCGCGGGACCTCTGAAAAAGTGACCTTGAGATGGCCGGGCTGATAATCGAACTCAGCGGCGCCTTCCAGCAGCTTGACGTGCGCTTGTCCCGACACGTCGTCCCACTTGTTGTACGGATCGCCGCGCCAGCCCGCGATCGAGCACACGCGCGTGCCGAGCCGGCTGTAATAAGCAAACTCCATGGGGCGGCCTTTGACCACCACGACGGTGAGCCGCGCCTGCTTGTCGTTGGGACCACTACGGCAGGTGAACTGTTCTTTGGCCGGCGCCCTGGCAGCGGGGGCTGCCTTGGCCTTCTTCTCGATCGACGCGGCACTGGCGGTGCCGATCAGTGCGATCAGGCAAAACAGCGTGAAGATTCTGCGCATCGGGCTACTCCTAGCAAGTTGTGTAACCTCTAACCGGGCGTATGGTAGCGCTAAAACCCGGCCGCCTCAATTCCCATGTGCTTGCCCGCGCCCGCCACAGCGCCGGCATTACTTGTCGATGCCGCCCATGCAGAGGTATTTGACCTCGACGAATTCCTCAATCCCGTACTTCGAACCCTCGCGGCCGATGCCGGACTCCTTGACGCCGCCGAAGGGTGCGATCTCGGTCGAGATGAGTCCGGTGTTGATGCCCACCATGCCGTATTCGAGCGCCTCTGCGACGCGCCAGATGCGGCCGATATCGCGGCTGTAGAAATAGGAGGCCAAGCCATACTGCGTCGCGTTGGCGAGCCTGATCAGCTCGTCCTCGGTCTTGAAGCGGAAGACCGGCGCCAGCGGACCAAAAGTCTCTTCGACGCTTACCATCATATCAGCCGTAGCACCTGTGAGCACCGTGGGCTCAAAGAACTGTCCGCCCTTCGCGTGGCGCTTGCCGCCGGTGGCGATGCGCGCACCCTTGGCCACGGCATCGGCAATGTGCTCCTCGACCTTTTCCACCGCCTTCATATCGATGAGCGGCCCCTGGACTACGCCCGCTTCGGTGCCGGTGCCGACTTTCATGGCCGCGACCTTGGCCGTCAGCTTGCGCGTGAACTCGTCGTAGACGCCGTCCTGCACATACAGCCGGTTGGTGCACACGCAGGTCTGGCCGGTGTTGCGAAACTTGGAGGCGATGGCGCCTTCCACTGCTGCCTCGATGTCTGCGTCGTCAAAGACGACGAACGGCGCATTGCCGCCAAGCTCGAGCGACACCTTCTTGACGGTGCCCGCGCATTGCGCCATCAACTGCTTGCCGATTTCAGTGGACCCAGTGAACGTGAACTTGCGCACCAGCGGGTTGCTTGTGAGTTCGTTGCCAATCGGACCTGCCGAGCCGGTGATGACATTGAGCACGCCCTTGGGCACCCCGGCGCGCTCGGCGAGTTCGCACAGGGCGAGCGCCGAATAAGGAGTGTAGGAAGCAGGCTTCACCACCATGGTGCAGCCTGCGGCCAGCGCGGGCCCCGCCTTGCGCGTGATCATCGCGTTCGGGAAATTCCACGGCGTCACCGCGGCGCACACGCCGATCGGCTGCTTGATGACGACAATGCGCTTGTCGGACTGGTGCTGCGGAATGACATCGCCGTAGATGCGCTTGCCCTCCTCTGAGAACCACTCGATAAAGCCGGCCCCGTACGCGATCTCTCCGCGCGACTCGGCGAGCGGCTTGCCCTGCTCGATGGTCATGAGCAGCGCCAGGTCATCCTGGTGCGCCATCATCAGATCGAACCACTTGCGCAACACCAGCGAGCGCTCGCGCGCCGTCTTGGCGCGCCACGCCGGACCTGCGGCATGCGCCGCCTCGATCGCCCGGCGCGTCTCGGCAGCCCCCAGCTTCGGCACCGTGCCGATGGTTGCGCCATCCGCGGGGTTGTGCACGGCGAACGTGCTGTGGTCGTCGGCTTCCACCCATGCACCATCGATGTAGCAACGTTCACGGAACAGACTCATGTCCTTGAGCACGGGAGCGACAGATTTTTCGGTGGTAGGCATAGTTAGTATTACTCCTGCGTAAATATCGGCGCATGCAGTGCGGCGAACTGTGCGCAGATTATATATCGCTCCGCTGCATGCGTTCCTCTAGTCGTGGCGTAAAGCCTACAATCTGCGCGCTGTCCGCAGCCACGCTTCCAACGAGCACTTGACGCTGGTATTTTACGAGGCGTATAAAGCAGATGGACACCGGAGGCACGCCTGCCGGTCCATGGGTGCCATTCAGAGTTAACAACATTGGGGGATTTCGATGAAGCTCATCTACAAATTACTCGCGCAGTTGTTGATCGTCAGCATGATACTGATGCCATTTTCGACTCAGGCAGGCATGATTAATACCGACCAAGCCGTTGCCAGCGCGCAGGACATCGCCAATCGCGACAAGGTCCGCGATTTCGTGAGCCGCAGCGATGTGGTCAAGCAGTTCCAGATGCTCGGTCTCGATTCCACGACCGCGCAACAGCGCGTGGGCGCGATGACCCAGCAGGAAATCAACACCGTCGCCGGCAAGATCGACTCGCTGCCCGCCGGCGCCGTCACCAACTGGGGCTGGGCCGGCATCGTGGTGGTCGTCGGATTGATCATCTATTTCATGTGGTATCGCGCCTAAACGCGCACCGCATGCGCAGGACCAAAGCCCGCTTACTGGCGGGCTTTCTTTTTTTAGGCGCGTTGCTCAGCGGCTGCGTCATCGTGCTGCCGCAGAGCAGCGCGCTGCGCAGCAGCCCTCCGCCAGGGCTCACGCCCGCGGTCGAACTCAAGGCGGTGCCGTTCTACGCGCAGGATGAATACGAATGCGGACCCGCGGCGCTCGCGATGGCGCTCGGCGCCGCCGGCGTGGGCACAACGCTGGACGAACTGGTCAACGAGGTCTATCTCCCCGGGCGCAAAGGCAGCCTGCAGGTCGAGATGCTGGCCGCGGCGCGGCGCCACGGACTCGTCGCCTATGAACTGGCGCCGCAACTGACCGACGTGCTGCGCGAAATTGCCGACGGCACGCCGGTGATTGCCCTGGAAAACTACGGCTTCCGCATCTACCCGATCTGGCATTACGCAGTGCTGATCGGATTCGACCTCAGGAAGCCTGAGCTGATACGCCGCTCAGGCTTGAAAGAGCGGCAGACCATGCCGTTCGGAGTTTTTGAATACATCTGGAAAGACGACGGACACTGGGCGATGGTCGCGATGCCGCCCGATCGCATACCGGCGACTGCGACTGAAACGGGCTACGCCAACGCCGTGATCGCGCTCGAGCGCACTGGACAGCCTGCTGCCGCGCGCACAGGATATGAAACGCTGCTCAAGCGCTGGCCGGGCAACCTGGCCGCCGAAATGGGGCGTGGAAACATCGCCTACGCGCTGCACGAACTGGCGTCGGCCGAATCCGCATTCCGCAAAGCCGTCCAGGACCATCCAGATTCCGCCCCCGCGCTGAACAATCTCGCCCAGGTGCTCGCCGAGCGCGGCCTGCTGAAGGAAGCTCTGGCAACAGCGGAACGCGCCGTCGCCCTGGGCGGCCCGCTGCTCCCCGCGACCCAGGCGACGCTGAACGAGATACGCAAGCAGGCCCGCGATGCTCAAAACTAGTCGGCGCCACGCCTAATTCAGAGTTTCCAACAGAAATACAGCGCGCCTGCCGTTATCGTGCCAGATGCAGTGCAGATACCGCGCTCCACGCCTGCCTCGATCTTCAGCAGCAGCTTCGGTCTGCACCATCGTCGTTGCGTGCTCGAGCACAATCATTGTTATAATGGTCGAAAATGAATAGCCTCGCTAAAATCTCGATCACCGCGCGCGGACCTGGAGCTTTTCTGCGCAGTCCCCTACTCATCGCGCTGCTCGCGCTGGCACTGTTGAGCGGTTGCGCAAGCACGCGCAACCCGCGAGATCCGCTGGAGCCGATCAACCGCGTGATCTACGGATTCAATGACACGCTCGACAAAGCGGTCATGAAGCCGGTGGCGACCGTTTATCGCGAAGTCCTGCCGCAGATCGTGCGCACCGGCGTCACCAATTTCTTCAGCAATTTTTCCGACATCCTCACCGCGCTCAACAACCTTTTGCAGGGCAAGGCAAGCGAAGCGGTATCGGACCTGGGGCGCGTTGCATTGAACTCCACCATCGGCATCGCGGGCCTGATCGATGTCGGCACCGAAGTGGGCTTTGAGAAACACACCGAAGATTTCGGCCAGACGCTGGGCACCTGGGGCGTCGCCTCCGGACCTTATCTGCAGATTCCGTTCGCGGGTCCCAGTACGATTCGGGACTCGATCGGACACTTCGTCGATTTCAGGGGCGATCCGGTGCGCTGGATCTGGCGCCATCACATTCCGACGCGCAATTCGCTGTGGGGACTTTATTACCTGAACCTGCGCGCGAATCTGCTCGATTCCACCAAGATACTCGATGAAGCTGCGCTCGACCCCTATGAATTTCAGCGCGATGCGTATTTGCAGCGCCGCCGCAGCCTGATCTACGACGGCAATCCGCCGCCGCAGGATGAAGAAGACGACATACCGGAACTCAAGACCAAGCCGCGCCCAGAGGGCAATCCGCCAGCCGCACCCTCCGGCGCCGCGCTGGAATCAGGCTCCGGCAATCTGGCTGCTTACGGCGCCCCGGGGATGTACCTGCGCCCCACTCCCGCACAAATCTTCCAAAATCGCTGATCATCGTCGCGTCGACTGAAGCGACGCCTAATTGAGCCTGGATGCGATCGTTCCCAGTTGCGCGATGGTGGCGCGCACGCTGCGTGCATCTTTCGCGTGCGGCGCAAATTTCAGATAACTCTGGAAATCGTCAAGCGCGGCGCGTGCGCACTCCAGATTGAGATAGATCATCGCCCGGTCGCGGTATTCGTCGGCCGCCGCGGGCGCCAGTTCGATGATGTGCCCGGCTGTGCGCAGCGCCTTCATCCACTCCTTGCGTTGCGCGTAGACCGCCTTCAGGTTGCGCAGCATGCGCAACAGTATCCCCTTGTTGGTCGCCGCCGCCAGCATGCCTGCGGGCTGGGCTTCCTTGCCGTCCGGCAGACGCTGCAGGCGGCGCCTGAGATCGTCTACTCCTAACGAGATCCCCTTGGCATAGGGATCGAGCACCACCGTGCCTTCATGCAGCACGCATTTGACCAGGAAATGCGCCGGAAACGAAACACCCTGCACCTGCAAGCCGACGCGGCGGCCGATCTCCATGTAGAGCACTGCAAGCGTAATCGGGATGCCCAGCTTGCGGTCGAGCACCTCGTTCAGAAAGCTGTTGCGCGGGTCGTAGTAATCGGCCTCATTTCCACTGAATCCGTGTTCCTCGAACAGGAAACGGTTGAGCGCACTAATGACGCCGGCAGCGCTGAGATCCGGCCGCAGCCTGCGCTTGAGCACACCGGCCATTTCATCGAGCCGCGCCTGATAGGCAGCGACGTCCAGATCCTGATATTCCTCGCCGGCGATGACGAGCGCAGCTTCTGACAAATCGATCTGCGCATCGGGCGTGGCAACGATCTGCGCGAAGCTGCGCTGCGGCGCGTGCATCTGCGCTGCGCCCGCATTCGCGGCTCCTGCATCGTGAATATTGGGGTCATGCATAAGCTGCATGTTACACGCTTGTGGCGCCGGCAAATCGCGGCGCTGCGTAAATTACGCGGAGCCGCTGCGCGACTCGAGCTCTTCCCAGCGCGCCATCGCGCGCACCAGTGCTGACTCCAGCTCCGCGAGCCGCGCCTGCAGCACCCTGACCTCGCCCGGCTGCTCCCGGTAGAGCACGCCATCGCTCAGCTGTATCGTGATTGCGCTCTGCTCGGTTTCTAACGCCGCAATGCGCTCGGGCAGCGCCTCCAGTTCGCGCAACTCCTTGTAGCTCAGCTTGGTGCGCGCCGGTGCCGCAACCTTGGCATCCGCGGCGGCGCTGCGCCCGCGTGCGGATGCGGCCGGCACGTGCTCAGCGTTCCGCGCGCGACTCACGCGGCGCCAGTCTTCGTAGCCCCCCACGTATTCGCACAGCTTGCCAGCGCCCTCGAACGCGATGACCTGGGTAACCAGATTGTCGAGGAAGGTCCGGTCATGGCTCACCATGAGCAGCGTGCCTGCATATTCCTGCAGCAGCGCTTCCAGCAACTCCAGCGTCTCGATGTCCAGATCATTGGTCGGCTCATCGAGCACCAGCACGTTCGAGCTCCCCGCAAACAGGCGCGCGAGCAACAGGCGGTTGCGTTCGCCGCCTGACAGACTAGAGACCTTGGAGCGGGCGCGCGCCGGCGCAAACAGAAAATCCCCCAGATACGAAATCACGTGCTTGCGGCTGCCGCCGACGTCGACGAAGTCGCCGCCCGGGGCGATCACTTCGATCAGCGTCGCGTCGTCATCGAGCTGCGCGCGAAACTGGTCGAAGTAAGCGATACTGAGTTTGGTGCCGAGCCGCACCTGCCCGGCGTCGGGTTTGAGTTCACCAAGGATGAGCTTGAGCAGCGTGGTCTTGCCGCAGCCGTTGGGACCGATCAATCCGATCTTGTCGCCGCGCCGAACCACGCACGAGAAATCCTCGATCACCCGCTTGCCTTCGTAACTCTTGCTGACGTGCTGCAGCTCCGCCACCAGCCGGCCCGAACGCTCGCCTTCGGCGACGTCGAAGTTGACCTGCCCCAGGCGATCGCGCCGCGCCGCGCGCTCGCGCCGCAACTGCCCCAGGCGTTCGACGCGGCCCTCATTGCGCGTACGGCGCGCTTCGATCCCCTTTCTGATCCACACTTCCTCCTGCGCCAGCAGCTTGTCGAACCTGGCGTCCTCCTTCGCTTCCGCCTCCAGCATCTGCGCTTTGCGCCGCTGGTATCCGGCATAACCGCCGTCGAAACTTGCCAGGCGGCCGCGATCGAGTTCCAGCACACGCGTCGTGACATTGTCGAGGAAACGCCGATCGTGCGTGACGAACAGCACGCTGCCGCCGAACCCCAGCAACAGCGTTTCCAGCCATTCGATGCCGGCGATGTCCAAATGATTGGTCGGCTCGTCGAGCAGCAACAGCCCGGGCTCCGCGACCAGCGCTCGCGCCAGCGCCAGCCGTTTCTTGAGCCCGCCGGAAAGCGTGTCGACCTGTGCATCGCCATCCAGGCCGAGCTGCGCAATGGTTTTCTCGATGCGCGCCGTGGCACTCCAGCCGCCGCCGTGCTCAAGCGCGCTTTGCACCTCGTGCAGCCGCGCCATCGTCGCGCTCTCGTCTGCGCCGTGCGCGCCCACGCTATGCGTGAGCTCGTGGTATTCGCGCACCAGCGCCGTCTGCTCTCCCAGACCCGTCGCCACGACGTCGAACACCGTGGCGCTCGAATCCATCATCGGTTCCTGCGCGACCAGCGCAAGGTTGAGTCCCGGCGCACGCCACAGCTTGCCATCGTCGGGCGCAATCTCGCAGGCGATGATCTTGAGCAGGCTCGACTTGCCGGTGCCGTTGCGTCCGATCAGGCCAATACGCTCGCCGGGCTCGATCACCAGATCGGCATGGTCGAGCAGCGCGACGTGGCCGAACGCCAGGCACACGCTGTTGAAAGTCACTAACGGCATGGCGCGACCGGATGCATTCCTTGCCTCATGCAGCTGCCGCGAGGCGCTTCAAATCCGCGAGCACGTCCTGCGCATTGCGTGCCGGGTTGACCCCCGCATAAACACTCGCGACTTTGCCCTGCGGATCGACGAGAAAGGTATTGCGCCGCGCAAACCGGACGACGCCCAGGTCGCGCAGCGATCCGTAGCGCGCCGCGGTGTTGCCGTCGCGGTCTGCAAGCAACGTAAACGGCAGCCGGAACTTGGCGGCAAAGCGGGCATGGCTCGCGCTGTCGTCCACGCTCACCCCGCACACCACCGCGCCAAAACTCTCGATCTCGGCCATGGCATCGCGAAAGCGTGCGGCCTGTTCGGCGCAGCCCGGCGTGTCGTCGCGCGGATAAAAATAAAGCACCAGCCAGCGCCCCCTGAATTCCGCGTCCCGGCGCAGCTTGCCATCCTGATCAGGCAGACTGAATTGCGGCGCCGTATCGCCGGGAACCGGCAGCCGGCCGCCCGTCCTGGCTGCGCGCCACAGCAGCAACAGCACAACGATCACAAACGCAAGCAGCAGCCAGACAATCAAGGTGAAGCCCCGGACATCAATGAAGGAGTGCGGATTCTACCCCGGGAATGCGCGCCTCGGCCGTACGCTCGCCTGCACCATTGCCCAACTACGCCGTCATATGAAACAATACGCGCATGGTCAAGCACATGACATTCAATTGCAGCGGCGGGCGGAAGCAAAGCATGCGTTACCTGATCGCAGTCGCGGCATTGCTTACGGGCTGCGCATCGGATCCGGTACCCACGGACCCGCAGGAGCAGGCAGCGCTCGAGCGCTACATGTCCAATTGCGAAAAGCTTGGATTTGTTAAGGGAACGTCAGAACACCGGGACTGTTATCGCCGCTTTTACCAGATGAACATCGAGAACGCGCCCGCCGCCCGGCCCTAACTGGCGCGATTCGCGGTATCTGTAGCGGCCCCGCGATTCAGGCCGCAGCTTCGAACTCCATGTAAACTCCAGGTTCAAGTCCCAGTAGCTCAGTGGATAGAGCACCTTCCTCCTAAGAAGGGGGTCGCAGGTTCGATTCCTGCCTGGGACGCCACCTTAAACAAAGGCTTGTAGAGATACGAGCCTTTTTTTATGGCTGCGACCGTAACGAAATCGTCACGTTGCCCTCTTCCTTCACCAGCTTCAAGCCGGACATGCGATCCACGTATTCCGCTAGATGCTCGCTTGAGAGGTGCGCGTACCGCCTCACCATCTCCACGGACTCCCAGCCACCCAGCTCCTGCAATACGTGCAACGGTGTTCCCGCCTGCACATGCCAGCTCGCCCAGGTATGCCGCAGATCGTGCCAGCGAAAGTCCGTGATGCCGACCTTCACCAGCGCGTTCCTCCAGGCCTTGGTGTTGACCTGGTGAACGGCCCTACCTCGACAGCTAAACACGTGCGTTGAATGCTTGCCTAGCTGCTCACGAATCACAATCACAGCAGCAGCACTCAGCGGCACCGCAATGGCCTTTCTCGCCTTGGCCTGGTCCGGGTGTATCCACGCAGTGCGCCGTATTAAATCCACCTGAGACCATTGCAGGCCTGTGACGTTGGAACGCCGCAAACCCGTCTCTAGGGAGAACCTAACCATCGCTGCCAAGTGTTCCGGCAACGCCGCAATGAGCGCATCAGCTTCGCCCTGCGTGATCCCCCGTATGCGCCGTTTCGGTACCGGCAGCATCCGCACACGCGGAGCCTTGTCCAGCCAATCCCACTCATAAGCGGCCCTACGCAATACCGCCCGTACCACCTTCATGGTGCAGTTAACCGTGCCGTTACTTACAGCGCCGGCCTTCCGCGCGGCCATGATCCTGTCCAGCGTATCGCGGTCGATCGCATTCAGCATCACGCCGTTCAGGAATCGATCCACCCAACGCAAATGAAACTTGTCGTCAGAGTGCGACGCCTTGTGCGACGTTTCGGCCAAATAACGGACAACCGCCTCATTCCAGCTATGCTTAGGCTTTATTCCTAATCGTTGCTGGTCCCACTGTGACGCCTTCAGCTTGTCGTGGTATTCCTGAGCTTTCGCGCTGTCGGAAGTCCCAGTACTGTGCTGTATTCGGCGTCCATCATGGGTGAGATCAACCCACCAATTCGGTGAGTCTTCGCGTTTTTAGAGTGACATAACGATACCTCCGCATGTTCACCCTGCAACGCCCGCCGTGGGTATTGTGACCGGATATATTCGATGAGGTCAACTTCAACGAATACCCAGCACTTCCCGATCTTCGCTCCAGGTATCTCCCCGGCTCGCGCTTTGCCCAGCAGCGTGACGGGGTGAATCTTGAGCAGGGCAGCCGCTTCCTGCAGGGTGAGCGTATCCATTTCGCTACTTCCAGGAGCAGGCCCAGCCCGCAAGCCCTTGCATTTCGACCCAATGGTAGCCAACAGCCCCCGCGCGCGTTTGTAGCTCGTCTAGCGCGTACCGAAAGACATCATTTCGATGCTCGGCTGGAAGTCGAATTGACTGCGATGGCACTTTGATGCCAAGAGACGCCCGGAAGCGGTGGCCGTTAAGTTCCCGGTCTCCTTCCTTAAATCCCTTGGTCAAGTAATTGCCCAGGTATTTGACGATGCCGAGCCGGCGATTTACGGTCGCGTTAACACGCTCTTGTACGTCGATGTTCCCATCACCAACCACCTTGAGCCAGCACGCCCGCAGAAGGCCCACGTCCTGCCACCCGACCACCGCCAGGTGCCAGTGCCAAGCACCGCGCTTTTGCCGCTCAGGGACAGCAATATAGACCCAGGTGGGCAGGTGCATCTTGACTTAGGCGAGTAAACCGGCCAAGGTCCGCATTCGCTTGCCGGAAATCGGCAACGTTAGCGCGATAGGTGAGCGTCAGCAGATAGTCAGCATTGGCAGATAAGACCAACTGGCGAAGCCGAGAACGCGCGCGACGCATGGCTCGATCTTCGTGCGCCTCCCGGTCCTCTGACAGTCCCCGACCGGATTTTTTAGGGACAAGGGAGAAAACGAAAGACCAGCCGATCTCTGCTAGCCCCTCGCCATAGTCCCGCATGATGATCCTGTATCCGCTCGTGTCCTGTCGAGATATGTCCTCTTGGTCAAGTCTAAGGGTGGCTTCGCCGCCGCCCCCGTCCGGGCGCTTCGCGCTCCGGCCGGGTGGCGCGGCACTTCCGCCATCGTATTGAACTTCGCCATTACTCATTTCTGTCTCCGTGTTTGTTGATCACACGGAACAGAATGCAGGCGCGCCCAGCGGAAAAAAATTCCCGTCGAAGCTACAAAACTACTTAAAACTCCCGGTTTTGGGAGAAGGGGGGTTTACGACCAGAGAAAATACGTGCGCAAAACTTACGGGGTTTCGCTTTTATCCATAAACTCAATGGCGCGATCCTTCCTAAACCCGCCGTTTCTCATATCGATCAGGTAGCGAACGTCCGGTGGCCTGCCCGTTTTACGTTCTTTTCTTAGCCGGTCTACCTCGACAATCCAGTTACGAATCGTCTCTGGGTCTTTATATATCTCAGCTTTGCCGTATTTCAGAATGGCCATATGATCGACCATATGCGCGGGGTGTATCCGAGGGTCGAAGTCCCACAAGGTCCGCGCGATGGCCTGGCACACTTGTTTATTGATTTCATCTTCCTTGTGCCTGCCGACGACCGTCTTATTAACGGCCTCCACGTTCGAATCGGTTTTACGATCTACTGACCAAATTTCCGGGGGCGTGATGTATTCATAGGAACACCATCTTAGAATTTCAGCCCGCATCACGTAGATGGAACTTAAAAAGTCCTTGTCGTATACCTCGTAATCCACGCACCGAATCAATTTCACACGCCAGCGATTGATATTAAATATCAGCAAATAGATGTCATCGGGCGGAACCCTCCCACCATTTACCCTACGCAGCACGAGGTGCTTGCCTAGATATCCCCATATGATTTTTTGGATCTTGTCGGTCACCGAGGCCGGTAAATTGGCGGGATCAGCCCCCTCCCATAGATGCGACAACTCCCAAATGCTTCTGAAATCGTTTGGATGCAACATGGCAAATACAGGTTATTTGAGCGCCGCTTTCACTTTCATCAACAACTTGGGCGAGACCTTGATCTGACGTTCCACCTTGCTAATGTAGGCTTGGGTGACACCTAGCCGCTTCCCTAATTCTTTTTGCGTCACTTTGGCCTTGATGCGCGCCAGTGCAATGGGGCTGTCCACGTAATCTTCCAACACGAACGGCGCGTAGTCACCACTTTTATCCGCCACAGCCTCAAGCCCTGCCAGTTCGTCCTCGATTTGGTCGCGCAATGCGTTATAGACGGCGACCGGAATCAATACAAACTCGGGCTTGCCGGAAATGGACTTGATGATTTGAAGGTTCAGGGGAGCGTTCATTTGTAGGCATCTCCGCGGGGTTTAATCTTTTCAATCGCAATAATCTGCACTGCGTCCTGCCGGTCGTAAATAATCCGCCAATCGCCTACGCGCAAACGATGCAGCGGTACACCGGAAAGCTGCTTGGTATCCAGCGCCGGATCGTCCGGATTATCGCCGAGCCGGTTAATTTTCTCCGCCAGCCTGACCCGTTCGTTCCGGGGCAGACTTTGCAGCTTTTTCTGAGCCTGCCGCCGCATTAGGATTTTGTAGGGCATTGGTTATATTAATGGTTATGTTTAGTTATGTCAATAATCCGCATCCATCGTTCATTTTAGGTCGCATAGATTGCCATACGCCATGAACTACTTCCGCGTATCGCGCGAGAATTACGCTCAATGAGCACTTGTTGTTCTTTCGTAAGCGGTCCTTTAACCCCGTCCCTTACATCAGCCGCGCGATTGTGATGGACGCGGCACGCCAGCGTCGCCAAGGTCAAGGTGCCGGCAACGCAATCCGCCAGGGCAGCAACACCTCGTAATCG
>CAIVHG010000026.1 GCA_903905655.1 uncultured beta proteobacterium
ACTGATCCAACGTTATATATCCAGCACACATTCAACCCATGTTAGCGATCACGGCGTACGATGAGGTAGACTTCAAACGTCTCTTTTATTCGCGGATCACATGCCGGACCCGCATCAGCCCGTCATCCCTGGAACCGCCACCGAGGAAGCGCAGCTGCTGTTCGCGCGGGGATTTGCATTGCACCAACAGGCACAGCTCGCACCCGCACTAGCGCTTTACAAGAGGGTGCTCGAGCTTCAGCCGCACCATTTTGAGGCGCTGCATCTGCTGGGGGTGATCGCCTTCCAACAAGGCGAGCCTAAGCGGGCGATCGAATACATAGCCAAGGCGCTGAAGATAGATCCCGGCAACCACTTCGCCTTCTACAATCGCGGCGTGGCACTGCAAGAGCTCGCGCAGCTCGCGGCCGCGCTCCAGAGCTATGAGCGCACCCTTGCGCTCAAGCCCGATTACGCGGATGCCTGGCTCAACCGCGGCACAGCACTGCTGGACCGCGGTGAACCCGAAGCAGCACTGCAAAGCTACGATCAGGCGCTGGCTTTGGAGCCTGACTCCGCGAAAGCGTATTACAACAAGGGCAACGCGCTGAGCAACCTGGCACGGCACCATGCTGCGGTCGTGAGTTATGACCGCGCGATCGCGCTTACCCCAGACTCAGCCCAGGCCTGCAACAGCCGTGGCAATACGCTGCGCGCCCTCACGCAGAGCGCAGCCGCCCTGCGCAGCCACGAACAGGCCATCGCGCTCAACCCCGCCTACCATTCCGCATATGACCATCGCGGGGTGGCACTCTCTGAACTAAGGCGTTACCCGCAGGCGCTGGCGAGCCACGAACGTGCAATCACGCTCAAGCCCGATTACGCAGCGGCATATAACAACCGTGGCAATGCGCTGAGCGACCTCAAGCGCCAGCATGCTGCACTTGCCAGTTATGAGCGTGCGATCGCGCTTAGCCCTGACTATGCAAATGCCTTTCATAACCGCGGCAATGCAATGCGAAACCTAGGGCAGGCAGCAGCTGCATTGCAAAATTTCGAGACTGCGTTAAAGCTCAAGCCGGACCTGCCATTTCTGTACGGTCATTGGCTGGATGGCAAGATGCAGATCTGCGATTGGCACAATTTCGACCATAACCGCGCGGCCCTTCTGGCAAAGATCGGGCGCAATGAAGCGGCGGCGGTGCCGTTTGCCGTCTTCGCAATCACCGATTCCCCTGCCCTGCAAAAGAAGGCAGCAGAGATCTGGGCGCGTGTAGTCTGCCCTGCAAGTGCTGCGCTGCCAGCTATACCGAAGCGCGCGCGGCGCGACCGCATCCGCGTAGGATACTTCTCCGCCGATTTTCGCAATCATCCGGTTTCGTACCTGATGGCGGAGTTATTCGAAAAACACGATAAGTCCCGGTTCGAGCTGATCGCTTTCTCGCACGGCCCCGACAGCAACGACGCCATGCGCTCCAGATTGATAGCGGCGTTCGACCAGTTCATCGATGTGCGTGACCACGACGACCGGCAGGCCGCAGAGCTCGCGCGTATTCTGGAAATCGATATCGCGGTCGACCTCGGCGGCAGCACTCAGGGCAGCCGTCCCGGCATCTTTGCGCTGCGCGCAGCCCCAGTGCAGGCGAGCTATCTCGGCTATCTGGGCACCATGGGCGCCCCGTACATGGACTATCTGATCGCCGACCCGACGATCATCTCCGAGCAGCACCAGCAGCATTACTCCGAAAAGATCATCTATCTACCAAGTTACCAAGCGAACGACTCGCAAAGGCGCATCGCGGACCACGTCTATTCCCGCGCGGAGCTCGGCCTGCCTGAAACCGGCTTCGTTTACTGCTGCTTCAACACTAACTATAAGATCACGCCCGCGACCTTCAGCGGCTGGATGCGCATCCTGCAGCGCGTACCGGGCAGCGTGCTGCTGCTCTACGCCGACAATGCGCTGGCTGCCGCCAACCTGCGAAAGGAAGCTGCCGCCCGAGGCGTGGATGCGAACAGGCTCGTCATCGGCGAGCGCCTGCCCCTGCCGGAATACCTCGCGCGCTACCGCGCGGCGGACCTGTTCCTGGACACGCTACCGTACAATGCCGGGACCACCGCGAGCGACGCGCTGTGGGCGGGGCTGCCAGTGCTGACGCTGTGCGGCGAAGCCTTCGCGAGCCGGGTCGCGGCGAGCCTGCTGCACGCCATCCAGCTACCGGAGCTCATCACCGAGACGCAGGCAGACTACGAAACGCTCGCGGTGGGGCTCGCAATGAATCCACAGCGACTCGCCGAGATCCGGGCAAAGCTCGCGCGCAACCGGCTCACCACGCCGCTATTCGACAGCGCGCTGTTCGCGCAGCACATCGAAGCCGCCTATACACAGATCTACGAGCGCCATTTGGCAGGTCTGCCGCCCGCGCACATTCGCGTAGCGGATCAGGCGCAGCTACACGAGCTCCGCTAGCCGCCGCATCGATTGCCGCCCCCCGCAGAAAGAATTCAAGGAGCGGCTTGCGCCATCGCGGATTGACCTGCCAGTGCAGGCGGCGTAGGCTAACTTTTGTATCGCCGCGTGCGCTTCACTGCCACTGATTCAGGCCTCACCCGATCTCGGCCGCCATGCACGAAGCGTCATGCGACGATGGACAATCCGGGAGACATCATGCGCATCGCAATTCCACTCTTGCTCACTATAGTTTGCTGCCTGCTGCTCGGCGCATGTCAGCACGTGCCCCTGACCGGCCGCGAGCAATTGCAGTTGATTTCCGAAAGCGACGAAGCGCGCATGGGCTTTAGCACCTATGCAGATATCCTGAAAAAGGAAAAGGTATCGCGCGATCCGAAGCTCAATGAACTCCTCAACCGCGTGGGCACCCGGGTGGCTGCCGCTACCGGACGCGACGACTATCAATGGGAGTTCAAGCTCATAGACGACAGCAAGCAGGTCAATGCGTTCTGCCTGCCTGGCGGAAAAGTAGCGGTCTACACCGGTCTGCTGCCGGTGAGCAAGGACGAGGCCGGGCTCGCCGCAGTCATTGGGCACGAAGTCGCGCACGCCATCGCACGTCACGGCAGCGAACGAGTGAGCCAGCAATTGCTGCTCGAAGGAATCACCGTCGCCGTGGTCGCCGGCACGCAAGACGAGAAGAAAGCGAAACTCTACGCCGGCCTGCTCGGCGCCGGCGCGGCGCTCGGCGTGCTGCTACCGTACTCGCGTCTCCACGAATCCGAAGCAGATCGAATGGGCCTCATCTACATGGCCAAGGCAGGCTATGATCCGCGCGCCGCAGGCGAACTCTGGGTGCGCATGGCAAAGGCGGGAGAAGGCAAGCCCAAGCCGCCGGAGTTCCTGTCTACTCACCCGGCGGATGCAACCCGCATCCGCCAGATCGAGCAGTGGCTGCCGGAAGCACTCCCCTACTATCGCCCCAGCCGCTGAATGGCGCGATTTCTGACAAACTCTGTCGGGCACGCTCATGCCGCCATGAAACGCGGCTACAATGCGTGTCGCATCAGGAATACCCGGTGAGCGTGCTGCGCAATTGAGCACCCATCTCATCTTTCACGGCCATGGCGCTTAGCGCATGAGCGCCGATCACTCGCAGGAGCAGCATCGATGAAGGTCTATCAAGCCGTTGCAGAAGCATTCGTGCGGGAGGGGACGTCGACCGTATTTGGGCTGCTGGGAGACGGGCAGCTCGGCTGGTGGTCGGAGATCGCCAAGCATCCCGGCGTGCGCATCATAGACGTGCGCGACGAGGGCGCAGCGCTGTCCATGGCGGAAGGATGGACGCGGGTCACCGGCCGCGTCGGCGTGTGCAGCACCACCCAGGGACCGGGGCTCACCCGGCTCGCGACTTCGCTGGTCGTCGCCAGCCGCGGCCGTTTTCCGCTGGTCATCTACTGCGCGTGCGCGCCGCTCAACGACGAGAACCATGCGCACTATCTAGACCAAAAGCAGTTCGTCACTTCGACCAACGCGGGCTTCATCGAGATCCTGACGCCGGATTATGCAGAGACTGCAGTACGCGAGGCGTTCTACCGCGCCCGCGTCGAATCGCGCCCGATCGTACTGTCGATACCGCTCGACATCCAGAACATGGAGTGCGCGACCGAGGGCGCTGACTACCGCCCCTCTTTTTCCATGTACAAGGGCCAGCAGCGCATCCGGCCCGACGTGGAAGTGCTAAACGAAGCCGCCGGCATCATCGCGCAGTGCAAGAAGCCGGTGGTGCTGCTGGGCCGCGGCGCGCTGAGTTCGAAGGCTGGCGACGCCGCCGCGCGCCTCGCGCAGCGCATCGGCGCACTGGTCGCGACTACGCTGCTCACCAAAGGCGCGCAGGCCGAGGGCGATTACCATGCGGGCATATCGGGGATGTATGCGAGCCGCACCTCGATCAAGCTCTACGAAGAAGCTGACTGCGTGATCGCCGTCGGCGCGAGCCTGAACCGCTACACCATCGAAGGCGGCTATCTCTATCCCAACGCGCGCTTCATCCACATCGACGTCGCGCAGCACGTGATGATGGGTGACCG
Organism: uncultured beta proteobacterium; assembly: GCA_903905655.1. Taxonomy (GTDB): domain Bacteria; phylum Pseudomonadota; class Gammaproteobacteria; order Burkholderiales; family SG8-41; genus PALSA-1004. The sequence goes on from CAIVHG010000026.1 coordinate 4,522, forward strand.
CACCGCGGCCGATTGCTACATCCAGGGCGACGCCGCAGCCACGTTGGACGAACTCGACACGCTGCTCTCAACCATGGGCACCGCCAACATCGGATTCCGCACGCCGGAAGTGCGCGCCGCACTGCAGACCAAGAGCCGCGACACTGCCAAATTCGAAATCCCTCCCGGCACCGTCGACCCGCGCGAAGTGGCCACCATGCTGGACGAGCGCCTACCGTCCAATATCGGCGTGGTCTACGGCGCAGGAAATCAGAAGGCGATCACGTTGCTTGCCATGAACAAGCCGCGCGCCCCGCAATTCTACGCAGCGCTCTTCGGATGCATCGGACAGTCGCTGCCCACCGCGATGGGCGCTGCGGTCGCCCTCGAAGGCAAGCCGCTGGTCGTCATCGACGGCGACGGCGGAACGCTGCAGAACATACAGGAGCTCGACACCGCCGCGCGGCTCGGGCTCAAGCTCTTCATGGTCATCATGAACGACGAAGCCTATGGGGCTGAATATCACAAGCTCGTCGCCAAGGGCTGGAACGCAAATCTTTCAGCGGTGCGCTCCCCCGACTTCGCCGCCGTCGCGCGCGGCTTCGGCTGCCGCGGGCTCACCGCGCGCAGCATGGCCGAGGTCGCGCAAGGCATCGAGGAGTTTCTCGCCGGCGACGGGCCGCTGCTGATGGACGTAAGGATCTCGCGCCACGTGGTCAGCATCCCGCACCGCCGCGCGCACTTCGGTCAGGACGTGTAACTAGTGTCCTGAGTCCTTAATTCGCTGAACAAAAGATGTCGTCACTAGAGACAAGCATTCTTCAACAAACTAAAGACTCAGGACACTACAGCGCGCCGCTGCTCCCGCCATCGACGTTGATGCTGGTCCCGGTAATGTAACTCGCCGCCGCCGAGGCGAGGAAGACGATGGCGTTGGCTGCTTCGGCTGCCTCTCCCACCCGGCCCAGCGGAATCCCCTTGCTCATCTCGGCATAGAACGCGTCCATCGTGCTGCCCTGTTTGGCTGCGGTGCGTTCGTGCTGGCCAGCCTTGATCCGCCCCACGCAAATCGTGTTGACCAGGATGCGGTCGGCCGCGAGATCTTTGGACAGCGCCTTGGTCAGCGCAAGCGCCGCGGCGCGCGACACCGAGCTTGGCACCGACTTCGGCGCCGGTTGCTTGCCTGCAGTGGAAGTCACGATGACGATGCGCCCGCCGCCGCGCTTTCTCATGTGAGGCACCGCGTAGCGGCACATGCGTATCGATGCGAACAGCTTGAGCTCGAGGTCGGCCTGCCACAATGCATCGTCCACCGTTTCGAAGGCGCCCGCGGCGTTGCTGCCGGCATTGCTGACGACGATGTCGATTCCGCCCCACGCATCGACCGCGCTTTGCATGAAGCGCTCTACGTCCGCCGCCAGACTGACATCTGCCTGCACCCCGATCGCGACACCGCCTGCCGCGGTGATTTCAGCCACGGTGCGGTCGAGCAACTCCTGGCCGCGCGCGCAGATCGCGACTTTCGCGCCTTCATGAGCAAGCTGCAGCGCCGTGGCCCTGCCCACGCCCTGCGTAGCGCCGGTGATTACCGCCACCTTCCCGTTGAGTCCCAGATCCATAACTGCCTCCGCGTCGTTCGAATCGGACGCACTCATGCGCCGAGCTGGCATATTATCATCCACACTGCGCGCACGTAGGGCGCACCTTCGATAGGCAGCGTCGCCAGCGCGGCGTAATATGTGCACGATGTCAGGCGCGCGCAAGGAAGATTAATGAACAGACGAAATGCTTACGCAGCTCTGAACTTCAGTGCCGGCGCGCAGCCGCGCACACCGTCATAGCAACATGTGCGGACGCTACACTGCCGGACGCCATCAGCCTACAAGCGCCAGGGAAGCGCTCGCCGATATCGTACTGCAAAACTGGCCGGTCCTGCCCGCGCGCTACGACATATCTCCGGGCACTGAGATCCCCGTCATTAGGCTCGACCGCGGGGAAGGCGCAACGCTCACCGAGATCAAGTGGGGCCTGCTGCCGCATTGGGCCAAGGAACCGCAGATATCCTTCAACACCATCAATGCGATGGCCGAGACCGTTGCGACGAGGGCGTCCTACCGCGTTCCGTTCAGGAAGTGCCGCTGCCTCGTACCCGCGGATGGTTTGTATGAGTGGCAGCCCCTGGCGCGCGGCAAACAGAAGTGGTGGCTGCACCGGGTGGATGATGGCGACTTCTGCTTCGCAGGCCTCTGGGACCGCTGGCATCGCGGCGATCAGGTGATTGAGTCCTGCACCATCATCGTGACCGATGCCGCCGAGTCGATCAGGCACGTACACACGCGCATGCCGGTGATCCTGGATCCAAAGGACTACGAATTTTGGCTGGACCCCGCCATCAATGATGCACCAGCATTGAAAGACTTGCTCAAGCCGGCGCCCAGCAGGCTGTTCGAAGCGCACAAGGTCGCGAATAAGCCCCGTCCGCACGACGACGACGCGACGCTGATCGCAGCGCTGACGAACTAACAAAACGCCCCTGGAAGCGCGAGCCGCCAGGGGCGAAACGGTATGCGTCGGAGCACACCAGGAGGAAGACACAAACAGGAGAAACGCACTAACGACTGCATCCTAGCGCGGAAGCCAGGGCCCCGCGCGTGAACTACTACACATTTGCTGCCCTTTTTCTGACAACGATACTCCGGCGCGCTGACAGCGCACACTGCACCCGAAACCTGAATCCCGTTTAGCGGACTGTACGTAACAACGCCGCAAGCCGCCTATTGGCAACTCGCGGCGCATCGATCACATTCCCTACTGGACGGTCGCCAGCGCTGCGTTTAGGGTCGCGCTGGGACGCATAGCCTTCGACGTTTTCTCGAAGTTGGGATGGTAATAGCCGCCGATGTCCACCGGCTTGCCTTGAGCCGCGATCAGTTCGGCGTTGATCTTCGCCTCATTCTCGGTCAGCATCTTCGCCAGCGGAATAAAGCGCGCCTGCAGGTCCTTGTCCTTGGTCTGCGCTGCCAGCGCCTGTGCCCAATAGAGGGCGAGATAGAAATGGCTGCCGCGGTTGTCGAGTTCTCCGACCTTGCGCGCTGGCGACTTGTTGTTGTTCAGGATGTTGCCATTGGCCTGGTCGAGCGCCTCTGCCAGCACCTGCGCCTTCGGATTCTTGAACACCCGTGCCAGATGCTCGAGCGAAGCGCCGAGCGCAAGATACTCGCCCAGTGAATCCCAGCGCAGATAACCCTCCTCCTGGAACTGCTGCACATGCTTGGGCGCCGTGCCGCCGGCGCCGGTCTCGAACAGGCCGCCGCCGTTGAGCAACGGCACGACGGACAGCATCTTCGCGCTGGTGCCCAATTCGAGTATCGGGAACAGATCGGTGAGATAGTCGCGCAGTATGTTGCCGGTCACCGAGATCGTGTCCTTGCCTTCACGGATGCGCGCAAATGACAAGCGCGTGGCATCCTCGGGACTCATGATGCGGATGTCCAGACCGCTGGTGTCGTGATCCTTCAGGTAGCGCTCCACTTTGCGGATGATTTGCGCATCGTGCGCGCGTTTTTCGTTCAGCCAGAAAATCGCCGGCACACCGGTCGCACGCGCGCGCAGGACGGCGAGCTTTACCCAGTCCTGGATCGACACGTCCTTCGCCTGGCACATGCGGAAAATGTCGCCCTGCTCCACCTTCTGCTCCAGCAAGGTCTTGCCCGACGCATCCACAATGCGCACGGTGCCGTTGCCCGCCATCTCGAATGTCTTGTCGTGGGAGCCGTATTCCTCGGCCGCCTGCGCCATCAGGCCCACGTTGGGCACGCTGCCCATGGTCTTGGGATCGACCGCGCCATTCTTCTTGCAGTCCTCGAGTGCGACCTTATAGATTCCGGCATAGCTGCGATCCGGTATCAACGCCTTGGTTTCGTGCAACTTGCCGTCCGCGCCCCACATCTTTCCCGATTCGCGGATCATGGCGGGCATGCTGGCATCGATGATCACATCGCTCGGCACATGCAGGTTGGTGATGCCCTTGTCCGAATTCACCATCGCCAGAGCCGGCCCGTTCTTGTAACAGGCCTGGATGTCGGCTTCGATCTCGGCTTTCTTGGCCGCCGGCAGCGTGGCGATTTTCGCCTGCAGGTCGCCGATGCCGTTGTTGGGGTTGTAGCCCAGTTCCTTGAGCACCGCCGCGTGCTTCTCTAATACGTCCTTCAAATACACCGCGACGGCGTGACCAAAGATGATGGGGTCAGAGATCTTCATCATCGTCGCTTTAAGGTGCAGCGACAGCAGCAGCCCCTGCTGCTTCGCTTCCGCCATCTGCTGCGCATAAAATTCGCGCAGGGCGCGCCGGCTCATGATGGCCGAATCGATTACTTCACCGGACTTGAGCGCGGTCTTTTCCTTGAGCACCGTGGTCTTGCCATCAGCACCGACAAATTCGATGCGCACGTTTCCGGCCTCAGCGACGGTAACGGACTGTTCGCTGCCAAAGAAATCGCCCGAGGTCATGTGCGCGACGTGCGTTTTGATGTCCGCAGTCCAGGCGCCCATCTTGTGCGGGTGGTTTCTTGCGTATTGCTTGACCGAAGGCGGCGCCCGGCGATCCGAGTTTCCTTCCCGCAGCACTGGATTCACCGCGCTGCCCAGCACTTTGCCGTAACGCGCCTTGATCTCTTTCTCGGCGTCGTTCTTGGGATTATCCGGATAGTCCGGAATCTTGTAGCCTTGCGACTGCAGTTCCTTGATCGCGCCCTGGAGCTGCGGGGCGGAAGCACTGATGTTGGGAAGCTTCATGATGTTGGCTTCCGGCTTCTCCGTCAGCTTGCCGAGTTCGGTGAGTTCGTCCGGAATTCTTTGGCCGGGCGTCAGGTTCTCCGGAAAGTTGGCGATGATGCGGCCGGCAAGCGATATGTCCCTCGTCTCCACGGTAACGCCGGCGGCCTTGGTAAACGCCTGGACGATCGGGAGCAAAGAATAGGTTGCGAGCGCGGGGGCTTCGTCAACCATGGTGAAGATGATTTTTGGGCTGGTCATTTAGGTCTCCTTGGAGCCCGTAATTATAGCCCTTACCGCCACCTCCTGCAGACCCTGCGCCGCCTGCGGCCTGATCGTTCGCATCCGATCAGACGAGGATGCGTTCAGTTGAGCGCTGATATCGCTGCGAACAGATTCGCTACGGTCTCCCGTTGTATGCCGCGCGTGATGAACACCAGACGCGAGCGGCGGTCAGCGCCCGGCCATGCTGCCAAGGTCACCGGCGGATGAAACAGGTGCTGCACGCCCTGAATCACCACCGGACCCGCTTCGTCCTCCACGTCGACCAACCCCTTGACGCGCAGCAGATCGGCGCCGCGCAGCGAGGTCAATAGCTCGATTGCGCGCTCAAAGCTCGCGCGCTTGAACGGCTGATCGAACCACAGCGTAAAAGTGACGATGTCGTGGGCATGGTCATGCGGCCCGTGCTCCTGCGTCTGCGCCGCACCCAGCCAGCGCTCGACCGCTTCCTGCTCGATTTTCGAACGGTCAAGTCCGACCGACAGCAGGAAGGCCGGTTCGATTTCACCGTTGAGCGCCACCGCAATGCGCGCGATCGGGTTAATCGCCTTCAGTTCCTGCATCAGCTTATCGAGCGTCGCCTGGTCCGCAAGATCGGACTTCGTGATTACGAGGCGATCCGCCACCGCTGCCTGCTTTACGGCAATGGCGTCCGTGGCGAGTTGCGCTGCACCCTGCACGCCGTCGACGAGCGTGATCACGCCGTCGAGGCGGTAGTGTTCCGCCAGCGAGGGATCGATGCTGATCGTCTGCATCACCGGCGCCGGATCGGCGAGCCCAGTGGTCTCGAGGATGACGCGCTCGAAACTCGCCATCTCGCCGGAACGGCGCGCGAGGAACATGTCGCGCAGCGCCTGCTCCAGATCACCGCGCAGCACGCAGCACACGCAGCCGTTGTCGAGCAGCGTCACTGACTCGGTGATGTTCTGCACCAGGTCGTGATCAACCCCGACCTCGCCGTACTCGTTGATGATGACGGCGGTGTTGGCCGCCTCCGGTCGCGCCAGCAGCGCGTTGAGCAGCGTGGTCTTGCCGCTGCCCAGAAAGCCGGTGATCACCGTCAGCGGGATGCGGCTGCGCAGCAGGTCGCGTCCGCCGCTGGATACCGCCATCGCGTTTGCTCCTTAGAAGTTCATCTCGAGGGCGTAGACGCCGCCGGCAAAGCGGTCGATCGCGAACACCACGCCGCGATCGTCGACGAACACGTCATTGAACTGGATGGCGCCGGCGCGCGACATCTTGGGCGCGCCCGGAACGAAGTACGCGATTTCCTGAGGCTGATAAGGATTGGATAGATCATAGGCGCGCACGCCGCCATTGAAAAAGCTGCCGATCACGATGTTGTCGGAGCGCCACGCGGTCGGCGTCGGATGGTTCTCGTGCAGGTTGTGTGCACCGAAACGGCCGCCGCGCTTGGCAAAGGTGTCGAACGGCGGCATCGGCAGCGTGCCTATGCACAGCGGGCTCGACTCCACGCGGATGTCGAGCACCCACACCAGCTTCGGCCAGTCGATGGCGTTGTCGTGGATCGTCTCGTCCGTCACCAGCATGAGGCCGCGGCTGAACAGCGGCAGCGCCGTGTGCGTGAAACCCGTATTCGGCGGGCAGTTGGTCCAGCGCGAAATCACTTTCGGCGCAGACTTGTCGCTGATGTCGAGGATCAGCGCGCCGTAGTCCAGATAGCCGACGTAGGCGCGATCCGGGCGCTCCGGGAACACGTTGGTGTTGTGCGCGCGGAATCCATTTACGCCGACTTCACAGCCGCCCTCGATGCGGCGCGGCGAAGGATCAGCATCGCCCTCGCGCGTGCCAGGCGCCCACCAGCGGCCGGCCTCTACCGGCTTGGAAGGATTGCGCACGTCGACGATCATGTAGCACTGGTCGTCTCTGGCGTCGCGCGGTTGGAAGTCCGCGGCACCGGAGGACATGTGCACGTATTCGCCATCGACGAACCACAGCGCGTGCACGCCGCGCGAATACGGGCCTGAGCGGTCGAAATGCGAAATCAGCTTTGGTTTCTCAGGCACCGAAATGTCGTAGAGCTCGATGCCAGCCGGTTTCATGCCTACGTTCGTGGTCTGGTAGGCCACGCACAGCGTGTTGCCAACGACATCCAGCGAATTGGAGCGCACGTCCTTGTGCGGCAGCTCGGTCTGCACCACCACTTTCATGTTGCGCGGATCGCCAACATCGATGCCGGTAAAATTCTTGGGGGCGGATTCATGCGCGACCCACAGGATCCGCCTGCCGTCCGGAGCGAGCTGCAGGTTGATGCCCTCGCCCAGCCCACCAAAACCGTTGAGTTCGTGCTGCCCGAGATGCTTGAAATTCCAGATCAGGGTATCTGCGGGGCTGGCGCCCCGCGCGAGATTCGTTTTTGCGTTCATCGGGATTCCCGGAGATGGTTACAGGACATGCTGCGTAGCTAGACCAATTTTACCGCGATCCTGGCCGCAGCAAATGAAGGGGTCTATTCGGTTTCGCCAAACAGCTGCGCTGCCGTTCGATAGCAGACGTCCTCACGCTCCTCGGCAGTGAGGCCAGGCACGGCATACAGCGCCTGCACCGGATGCTCCTCGCCCATGTCGAAGGGTGCGTCGGTGCCGAGTACCACATGCGATGAGCCGACCATGTCGAGCAGATGCCGGGTAGCACGCGGATGATGCGTGAGCGCATCGAAATAGAAATTCCTCAGCATCGCCATCGGTTTGGTCTGCGTAACGGCGCTGGTGTCCGCACGCACCGTATGCCCGTGCTCGAAGCGCCCGATCTGGTACGGCAGAAATCCGCCGCCGTGGGCAAGCAGTATCTTGAGCTCCCGCAGCTCATCGAGCGCGCCGCTGAACATGAGCTTGCCGACCATGACGGTAGTATCGAGCGGATTGCCGATCAGGTTGGCGAGATAATAGCAGTCCAGCCTGCCGGCACTGCCCTGGGTGTTGGGATGCGCGAACACGGTGACCTTGAGCTCCTGCAGCCGGCGCAGCACCGGCCGGAATTTGGGGTCCGCCAACTCCTCCTCGCCGATGGCGGTGCCCATTTCCACCGCCCTGAACCCGAGATCTCTGACCACGCGCTCAAGTTCGGTGATGGCGGCCTCCGGATGCCGCATCGGCAGCGTCGCCATGCCGCGCAGGCGTGCCGGTTGTGCCGCGACCATGTCGGCCACGCCGTCATTCACAATGCGCGCCGTTTTCAGCGCCTCATCGGCGCCCAGCCCATAGAAGAACACCTGCGGCCCCGGAGAAATGTATGCGATATCTATGCCCTTGCGGTCGAGCGCCTCGACCTTGGCATCGGCATCGTAGAACTCGGGTGCGAGCTCGAACGCAACCTTGCCGCGCGCGAAACGGTAGCTGCCGCGTGCCCCCTCGATGCGCGTGTTATAGAGGGCCGGCTGCTCGCGCATCGCATCAATAATGCGCTCGGGGATAACATGGTTATGGCAGTCGATTCGTTTCAAGGCATGGCCTCGTCTATGGTTGCAGACGTCCCGTCAGTCCCGCTGCCGGCGCTGCCATTGTAATACCGTGCCGCGGCGCCCGCGCGCGGTATGCTAGGCAATACCGCGCATACGCATTATGATACCGCCTGCATTAGCAACCCCGAAGCGCTGCCAGCATCAAAACGGCAACTGATTTCGTATTCGTCATCCTACCTTATCTAGGAGAGAATCATGAAGACCAGCACCCGGAACATGCTATGCGCACTGGTCGCGTTTGCATTGTCGACCTTCGCCGCTCAACTGCTCGCTCAGCCAGCAACGAACTATCCCGCACGCCCGGTACGCATGATCATACCTTTTGCGCCCGGCGGAGCGTCCGATGCCGTCGGCCGCATCATTCAGCCTTCGATGTCGGAGCTGCTCAAGCAAACGGTGGTCATCGACAATCGCGGCGGCGCCGACGGCAACATCGGCGTCGAGGCAGCATATAAAGCCACGCCCGACGGCTACACCATCCTGCTCGGCAACGTCGGCACCATGGCCATCAATCCGAACTTCTTTACCAAGTTTCCGATCAAGCCGGCGCGCGATCTCATCGCGATCAGCCAGGTCGTGGACGTCCCCGGTTGCCTGATCTCGCATCCCACCGTTCCGGCCAAGACGCTGAAGGAACTGATCGATTACCTGAAGGTGAATCCCGGCAAGCTCAACTTTGGATCGCCTGCGGCCAGCAGCGCCAACACGCTGGACATGCTGACCTTCCTGAACAAGACGGGAACCAGCGTCGTGGGCGTGACGTACAAAGGCGGGGCGGGGCCGGCGACCATCGGGCTGCTCGGCAACGAAGTGCAGTTGATGTTCGTAACGCTGAACTCGTCGGTCAATTTCGTGAAGGCGGGACGGCTGCGCATCTACGGCGTGGTCTCTGACCAGCGCTCGCCCATATTGCCGGAGGTGCCGACCATGCGCGAGCAGGGTTACGACATGCACGTCGGTTCCTGGCAAGGCGTCTTCGCGCCCAAGGGCACGCCGCGTGCGGTGGTCGACAAGCTGTTCGCCACCACGATTCAGACGATGAAAAATCCAGAGGTGCAGAAGCGCCTCGCCGATTCCGGCGTCAGCGTGGTCGCCAGCAAATCGCCTGAGGACTTTGCGGAGTTTGTGAAGAAAGAAAACGAACGCTTCGCCGAGCTCATCAAGACGGCGAACATTCAGACGGAGTAGACAAACCGCAAATATAGCGGCCGCATCCGGCGGATGCGCCCGGAGCACTGCGCTTATCGGGCAGGCGTTAGCGCGCCTGCGGTGCAGTAGACCCTACGTATACCGTGTTGGTGGCCGCGCGGTTCTGCAGCGGATTGTGAAAGCGCACGACCTGCGCTTCGCACTTCGCGAACACCGTTCTCACCACCCTGAGGAATTCCTCGTCCGGCGGTTCGTTCGACCACAGCGCAAACACCCCGCCGGGATGGAGGTGGGCCGCCAGCCGGCGCAGGCCATCGATTTCATAGAGCGCGCCATGGCTGGCATGCAATACGTGGCGCGGCGAATGGTCGATATCCACCAGTATCGCGTGAAATCGCTTGCCGATGTCGCGCGAGTCGAAACCCGGAGAGTCCGCCAGCGCGTAGAAGTCGCCGTTGACGAACTCGCAGCGCGCATCAGCGCACAGCGCTGACCCCAGCGGCACCAGCCCCCGCCGATGCCAGTCGATGACTGCAGCCAGCGCGTCCACTACGAGCAGCGAACGAACGTTGGCAAATTCCAGTACGGCTCGTGCCGTATAGCCCAGCCCCAGCCCGCCCACCACGATATCCAAGGGTCCGGCAAGACCGCCCAGTCCAAGTCGCGCCAGCGCGATCTCCCCTTCAGTGAACAGGCTGGACATCAGGAATTCGTCGCCGAGCTTGACCTCGTAGACGTCGATATCCAGTGAGACATGCCTGCGCCGCCGTAGGCTCAGTTCGCCGATCGGGGTATTGCGGTAATCCAGTTCTTCAAACTCGATGCTCATGCGCGGGCATTCGCGCAGCGACGCAGGCCGCCTTCGGCATTGCCGCCGGGCATCGAAGCTGAATGCACGCGCGGGCTATTCGACATGGATATTCGCCGCCTTCACCACTTTCGCATAGTTCTCGATCTCCGATTTGATATACGCGGCGAACTGCTCGGGCGTATTGCCGGCCGCATCCAGCCCCTGCGCGCCAAAGGCTTCGGTGATCTCGGGAGATTTCAGCACTGCCTGCAAATCCTGGTTGAGCTTGCGCACGATCGTTGCAGGCGTTCGAATAGGCACGGTGATCCCGTACCAGTTCAGGACTTCGAAGCCCGGGACGCTTTCCGCGATCGTCGGCACATCCGGCGCTGCGGCACTGCGCTTTGCGCCCGAGACCCCAAGCGCTCGCAGCTTGCCGGCTTTCACCTGCGGCAGCGCTGGTGGCATGGTGCTGAACATGATCTGCACCTGGCCACCGATCAGATCGGTGAGCGCCGGCGCGGTGCCTGCGTAAGCGACGTGCACCAAATCGGTTCCGGTGGCGAGCTTGAAGATCTCCCCCGTTAGATGCAGCGACGAACCCAATCCTGCGGATGCGTAATTGAGCGAACCGGGCTTCGCTTTGCCCAGCGCGATCAACTCCTTCACAGATTTCGCGGGCAGCGCCTGATTGACCACGAGTATGAACGCAGAGGTCGCGAGCATGGTCACCGGCGCAAAGTCCTTGACCGGATCGTACGGCAGCTTCGTGTGCAACGCAGGATTGAAGGCCAGATTGCCCACGCTCGCCAGAAAGATCGTATACCCGTCGGGCGCCGCCTTCGCTGCCAACTCTGCGCCGATCAATCCGCCCGCGCCGCCGCGATTGTCGACGATGACCTGCTGGCCCACGACCTGCGCGAGCTTCTGCCCGACGGTGCGCCCGAGTATGTCATTGCCGCCGCCCGGCGGGAACGGCACGATCATGCGCACGGGTTTGCTGGGATAGGTTTGAGCGACGGCAGAATGCGCAACTGAGGCCGCGCACAGCATCGCCAGCAAGACCACATCTTTTGAATGGAATGCCTGCATGTTTTTTCCCCGGTAGAGTCCAATGCGAGGCGAGCACGCCCTTGAATCTTTGGTTGGCAAAGCTAATTGGCCTTGATACCTGCATCCTTGATGACCTTGCCCATCCTCGCCATGTCAGACGCGATGAAGGCCGCGAACCGCTCCGGCGAGCTGCCGAGCAACTCCGATCCATTGTTGAGAAACTTTTCTTTCAGACCAGGCTGGTTGAGCACCCGCACCATTTCCTGATTCAGGCGGTTGACGATCGCGGCTGGCGTCTTACCCGGCGCAAGCAGCCCCTGCACGGAAATCGATTCATAACCGGGCAGTCCCGAGGCCGCTACCGTCGGCAAGCCGGGAACCAGCGCCGTTGGCTCGGCGGTGGTAACTGCGAGGGTACGCAATCTGCCCACCTTCGCATGCGGCGCCACCAAGGAAGGGTTGGCAAACATCATATGGACTTCCCCGCTGATCATCGCCGTGACGGACTCTGCGACGCCCTTGTAAGGCACCTGCACGATTTTGATTCCCGCCAGGGACCTGAACAACTCCCCGCTGAGGTGCGTCGCACTGCCGTTCGGACCCGTGCCGTAATTAAGCGCACCCGGCTTTGCTTTGGCTAAAGCGATCAACTGCCTGACGGACTTGACCGGCAGCGATGGGTGCACGGCAAGGACGTAAACCTCCCTTGATATCTGCCCGACCGGCGTAAAGCCCGTCGCAAAATCGTAAGGCACCTTATCCAACAGCGGTCTCGTCCACAGGCTCTCGCTGCTAATGAGCAGCGTATATCCATCGGGTGACGCTTTAGAGACGATTTCGGACCCCAGGATGCTGGGGCGATTATAGATCACCACCGGCTGCCGCATGCTGTCAGTAAAGCCCTGCGCAATGGGGCGCGCCACCAAGTCCGAGCTTCCTCCGGCTGCAGCCGTGAGGATGCGGATGGTCCGGTTAGGATAATCCTGCGCCGATGCTCCGCCCGCGCCCAGAACCACCATCACCAATGGAAATATCGCCACGACTAACCGTGTGCTCTGCACATTGCCTCCCGGTCATCAAAGATTAGGTATCTGAACCTGCGTGAAACGCTAGTTCCTACGCAATCCTATTATAGGTGGAACTGAATGGCCGAAGTCAAAGCGACGCGGCGATGACGGTGTCGTAGCGATGCCAGATTGATGACACCGCCTATGTTCAACCCCAGATATACGCGCCGGTTGCGTCTGGATTGACGATGTGCTCCGCTCCCGCACCGCTGAAAAAGCGCTCGATGTTCCCCAATGATGCGGGAATATCCACCGCGCGAAAGCGATTCGATCCTCCTCCGGTGTGGGGCAGCAGAACCACGTTGGACAGGGTCCGCAACGTGCTTGTAACGGGCAATGGCTCTTTGCGATATACGTCCAGCCCCGCCATGGCAATGCGTCCGCTGTGCAGCGCAACGGCCAGCGCATCCTCATCGACCAGGGCGCCGCGCCCGACGTTGATCAAAACCGCGGACGGCTTCATGAGCGCGATTTCACGAGCGCCGATCAAGCCCTCGGTTTGCGGGGTGTGCGGCACCACCAGGATCACGTAGTCGGACACCGCGAGTAGTTCATCCAAAGGCAGATAGCGCATCCCCAACGCTTGCTCTATGGTCTTGGGATGCGGGCTGCGCTGGTGATAACACAGCTTCATCTCGAACGAGCGGCACCTCTGCGCGATGCCCATGCCGATGTCTCCCATGCCGACGATGCCGACGGTCGCCTGGTGCAATTCCGTGATGCCCTTGATCTTTGGCCAGTTCGCTCCCTGTTGGCGCTGCGACGAAAGAACAGGCTCCAGGCCCATCTCCTGATAGACGGCGTGCGCGACCGCCAGGTGTCCGGGAATCACCTTGCGCGCACAGGCGAGCACCAGCGCCATGGCATGCTCGGCAACCGTGATGCTGCGCAAAAGCGGCATGGTCGCCACCGGGATCTTGCGCTCCGTGGCAGCAGCAACATCGATATTACGGCAGCTGATGCCGTGCTTCTGGATAAACTTGAGCGAAAGCGCCGCCCGAATCACCGAAGCAGGAAGTCTGGATTCGTAGCACAGTATGGCATCCGCCTCCGGCGCCGACTTCAACAGGGACGCTTCGCTGTCATCCTCCGGAATGATGACGCTGAACGCGCGCGCCGCCGTCGAGTCCCGAACGCGCTGCGGGAAATCCCAGTTCGTGCCGCTGGCCACCAGCAGACGGATCCGATCACTCATTGCAAGCCCCATAGAAAAGGGCGGCACGTTCGGCGTGCCGCCCTCCGAATTACAATACTATCGCCGGCTGACATCGTATTGAAACGATGACGACCGGCGATCCGTTCTACCAAACAATCAAGCTCAGTCGTCCACGCCCGTGTAAGGATAGGTGGAATAAACCTCGCATCCAGTCTCCGTGATGAACACCTCGTCCTCGATGTGCAGGCCGCCGGTCTCGGCGTCGCCCATGTGCGGCGTATAGACCGAGAATGCCATGCCGGGCTTCATGATGAAATCCCAGGTCGCGTGCAGCATGGGCGGGTCAAGCGGGCCGATGCCGATGCTGTGCCCCATCGCGCGGCGGCCAAGCTTTTTGCAGATCTCGGCAGGCGACACGCCCGGGCGCATCTCGTTGAGGCCGATCCACTGCGCTTCATGCCCGCGCTTGAGCAGGTCCAATTGCTTCTTCGATGGCTTCTTGCCGCAGACGAATGCGCGGCAGAAATCGCCGAAGTAGCCGTTGAAGCAGGCGCCCAGGTCGATGTTCACCATGTCGCCCATTTGCATGATGCGGTCGGTGTGGAAGCGGCGATACGGAAAGCTGCCCGGACCCGAGTTCACCACCTGCGAGCACTGCGAGGTCTCAGCCCCCAGCTGCCAGAATTTGTTGAAGCACGCGCCGACCAGCTCGCACTCGCGCACGCCCGGCTTCATCGCTTCGACCGCCGCGTACATGCCGGCTTCCGAGATGGAATAGGCCAATTTCATGAGGTTCATCTCATCGGGCGTCTTGATGATGCGCGCATCGAGCATCACTTCCTGGCCGTCGACGAATTTCGCCTTGGGCAGGCGCTTTTGCAAGACCTTGAACATGGCCGGCGTCCACAGGTCGACCCCGATCTTTGCGGTCTCGATGACTTTGCCGAACATCTCGTAAAGCTCATCGACGTAGGCCTCGACTTCGTGCTCCACTTCGATGCGGCGCGGCTCGCGGAAGCGGTCCCTGGGGATCCACGACACCGCCTGCGATTGCATCTCGACGTCGATCACGCCGATGCTCATCAAACCTTCGCGCGGCAGCATGATCACCGGACCGCCCGCCAGCGTAAGCGTCGGCCAATAGAGCCGTTTGATGCCAGAAACGTAGCGCGCATTCTCCATGCGTATCAGCAGCAGGAAATCCACGTCGAACTTCGCCATGGACGCCCGGGTGCGCTCGAGCCGCTCGCGTCGCATCTTGTCAAAATCGACGCGCGTTTCCCAATCAACCATCATGGGACCGAATTTCACTGCTTCTGCTCTTGCCGCTGCCATTTCCGCTACTCCTCTGTTGATATTTGCTTACACGTAGTTACGTTGGGATGCATTACATCTGCCGTCATTTCTCTGCCGCCATTCGATGCCCAAATTGCGCACGACGGTTGTTCCTGAGAATTCGGTTCTACCCTTGCCCGCGAATCAGCCGGGCCGCGACGCGATTCACGCCTTGATTGCAAAATGATCGCTTCATTCGTCGCGAATGCCGGCTTCCTTGATGACCTTGCCCATGATGGCGACTTCGGATTTAATGGCGGCCCCAAACTCCGCGGGCGAGCTGCCCACGGCCTCCATTCCCATGCTGAGGAGCCGCTCCTTGATTTCGGGGCGTTGCAGCAACTGCGCGATCTCGCGATTGAGCCGGCTGATGATCGCAGCGGGAGTGCCGGTCGGCGCGAAAACACCTGCTCGGAACACCGACTCATAACCGGGCAGTCCCTGAGATGCCATCGTGGGCACGCCCGGGGCCTGAGGTGTAGGCTGCAGGCTGGTCACCGCCAGCGCCCGCGCCTTGCCTGCGTTGACCTGCTGCATGCCCGGGCCGACGATCGGGAAGAAAACCTGCGTTTCTCCGGCGACGAGCGCATTGAGCGCCGACGCGTGCCCCTTGTAAGGGACGCGCACCATGTTGACGCCCGCCATGGACTTGAAGAGCTCTGCGGCAAGGTGATTGCCGGTGCCGGGCGCAGCGGACGCGTAATTGACTTGTCCGGGCCGCGCTTTTGTATAGGCGATCAATTCCTTGACGGAAGTCACCTGCAGCGTCGGATGCACGACGAGCATCGTCGGGGTGATGATCGCCAGGGTGACTGGTACAAAATCCTTGGCCGTGTCGTAATTCATGTGCGTGCGCATCAAGGGCAGCGTCCACAGCGAGTTGCCGTAGAACAGCAGCGTATAACCATCGGGCGAGGCTTTAGCTACGATCTCTCCGGCGATCACGCCGCCGCCGCGATTGTCCACGATGACGGGCTGCCCGATACTGGGGCTGAGCGCCTGTGCGATCACGCGTGCCGGCAAATCGCTGCCGCCTCCCGCTTCTGCAGTAAGAATGCGCAAAGCACGGCTCGGATAAGCTTGGGCGCAGGCCAATTGAACGCAGACAAGCATAGCGGCGAGAGTGAATGCACGTGCAGCGAAGCGCGAGGGTGTCATTAGAGTCTCCATGCGGAATTTATTTTTGTTATTCGTCGCGGATGCCGGCGTCCTTGATGACCTTGCCCATGACGGTCACCTCGGCCTTCATGGCATTGGCAAATTCCTGCGGCGAGTTGCCTACCGCTTCCATGCCGATGCCGAGGAGCTTCTCCTTGACATCGGGCCGCTGAATCAACTGCACGATGTCGCGGTTGAGCCGGTTGATGACTGCGCCGGGCGTGCCGGCCGGCGCGAACATGCCAGCCTCGAAGATCGATTCAAAACCGGGCAGTCCCGAGGACGTCATGGTCGGCACACCGGGCGCCTGAGGAGTGGGCTGCAGGCTGGTCACCGCCAGCGCCTTGATCTTGCCGGTTTTCACCTGAACCATTCCCGGCCCGACGACCGGGAAAAATATCTGCACTTCGCCCGCCACCGCGGCATTGAGCGCCGACGGATGGCCCTTGT
Organism: uncultured beta proteobacterium; assembly: GCA_903905655.1. Classification (GTDB taxonomy): domain Bacteria; phylum Pseudomonadota; class Gammaproteobacteria; order Burkholderiales; family SG8-41; genus PALSA-1004. The sequence goes on from CAIVHG010000026.1 coordinate 21,195, forward strand.
ATCCGATGCGCACCATTTCGATCCCGGTCATGGACTTGAACAGCTCGGCGGCAAGATGGTTGCCCGTCCCCGTGGCTGCGGTCGAGTAATTGAGTTGCCCGGGTCTGGACTTGGCATACGCGATCAGTTCCCTGACGGAATTCACCGGAACCGACACGTGCGTGACGAGCAGTTGAGGAGTAGCGATTGCCAGTGTGATCGGCGCGAAGTCTTTCGCCGGATCGTAGGGCATGCTTGAACGCATCAAGGGCAGCAGCCAAAGCGTGTTGCCGTAAAACAGCAGCGTATGGCCATCGGGGGCCGCTTTCGCCACGGAGTCACCCGCGATGACACCGCCCGCGCGGTTATCCACGAGCACCGGTTGCCCGAGACCAGGGGCAATCCCCTGCGCGATGATGCGCGCCGCCAGATCGCTGCCGCCCCCTGCTTCGGAAGTGACGATGCGCACCGTGCGATTCGGATAACCCTGGGCAGCAGCCCACGGTGCGCCGCCGAACAGCAGCGCGCCTGCAAACAAGGTGCATGCAAAGAAGCGAGTGGAAGCCATAGGTCCTCCATGCTGGAAGTCTGTTTGGATAAGGAGCGGCACCATGTTACCGGATTGGGCGCACCTAGTCATAGGATCGGACTCCCACCGCGCGCGAACTCCTGTGCGCCGCACTTCCTATACAATTTTCTTCCTCCGCGACTTTTGGGGGCGGTCGGCAGGGAACGTCAACCCGCTGGCGTCCACGCCCATATCGACGTAGAGCTTGGCCAAAGATATAGCACAGCTATATCCCTCGATAACCGGCACTTCCCAGCCCAGCTCCTTGAGGCGCTTTTCCACAAAAGGCCGCAGCCAGAAAATACCCGAACAGCCGAAGGTAATGACCTCCGCTCCATCTTCCTCGATCGCCGCTACTGCTTCCTTGACGGCGCGTTCCACTACCGGGGACGGCTCACCTTTCAACGCCAGCATCTTTTCAGCGTGCAGCGGACTCTTCTCAGGCGCGGAAGGCCGGGGATGCGGATAGTTGATGTTCCTGATCGAGGCGCAGCGCTCGGCAAAGCGGTTCCTCACGATCACATCGGCGTAGTACATGTTGTGCGACTCCGCCAGATCGATGACGCTGAACTTGTTCCCCAACATGCAAGCGACGTGCATCTGTGCAGAGGCGCAGGAGGTCACCGGTATGCCGTATCTACGCGCAATCTCGCGTGACTCCAGGTAGCCCGGCTCTCCTCCGCCGAGCAGGATCAGCGCATTGTACTTCCCGCTTTCACAGGCCTCCCGCACGATCGGCAGACGCGCGGCGCCGGCAAGCAAAAATTCCTCACGGTTCTCCACTGCCCAATCGCCGTAAGTCGCGAGCGCGCCCTCATGGAGATCCCACTCGACGTCCTCCAGCAAATGCTGGACACCGGCGAAGTTCATGAGACGCTGCTCTTTCGGCAGGCCATTGCGGGTGTTCGCAAACCGGCTGTTCTCAGGCAGCCTGAACGCGGGTATCAGCATGAACCGATACTTCTTGTGCTTGTGCTCGCGATTGCTCATCTGGTCTGGCATTGGGTCGTCGTCTTGCCCGCAGGCCGACTCCCCTCCTCAATGTTATTCAAGCTCGTTCTTCATGATCCATGTCAGCGGTCCCATAACCGCCGCAACGCCAGAAACTTCAGGATCGATCGATGCAGAGTAGCTACTGCAACATGACAGGCTGCGCACCAGACAGGTTTAGCAGCAATTCGCCAGCACAAACCGCAAGCGTCTGGAACACGAGGGCAAATTCTAGGTTATCCGGCTGCCGGCTGCTAATGAAACTAGCAGCGGCGAACATAACCTTTAGGTAATACGAGGGGCGCAAGCGGCAGATCCAGGGGCCTGCGGCGACGCGCGAGAGCACGCAGCATATCCAGACCTGCCTCAGGAAGCACAACTATCCCGCTCAGCGCACCGTCTTGCGACGGCACACGCCAGTATTTCCCATTGCGCCCAAAACCAAACTCAAAAAACCTTCGGGCTCATTGCTATGGCGAAGTGGTGCCGCTTTAACAGGCGGCTTGGTCGGCCATGAAGCCTGTTATTCCGGTTTGATGCCGGCATCCTTCATGATCTTGCCCACGCGCGCCATTTCCGATCTCATGGACTGCGCCAGCGCTTCCGACGGACCGCCAATGGCCTCGCTTCCACTGGTCAAAAGCCGCTCCTTCACATCCGGTTGGTTGAGGACTGCGGTGATCTCCTGCTGCAAGCGCTCGACCAGAGCAACGGGCGTTTTAGCTGGCGCAAATGTACCCTGAAGCTGAACCACCTCATAGCCGGGTAGATCTGCCGCCACGGCAGGCAGCCCTGGCACTACCGCAGATGGGCGCAAACTGGTAACCGCCAGCGCCCGCAGTTTCCCAATCCTGACGAACGGCCCGACCGTTCCGTTGGTGGCGAACAACACCTGAACTTCACCCCCGACCGCGGAGTTGACGGCGGGGCCGGTGCCCTTGAAGCCGATACGCACGATGTTGACGCCCGCCATGGAATTGAATATTTCCGCTCCCAGATGCGGTGTAGATCCCAGTCCGCCCGAGCCGTAGTTGAGTGCACCCGGCCTGGCCTTCGCCAGAGCGATCAACTCCTTCACCGATTTAACCGGCAGCGAAGGATGGACGGTCAACACGGCCGGCGAACTGGTCGCCGTCGTAATGGGCACGACGTCTTTCAGCGGATCGTAATTGGTGTGCTGCATTATCGGCGAGAGCCACAAACCGCTGCCGTAGAACAGGATGGTGTAGCCATCGGACGGCGCCCTCACCAATGCTTCGATGGCGAGCATGCCGCCGCGATTGTCGACGATGACCTGCTGCCCGAAGCGAATGCTCAGCCCATGCGCAATCAGTCGCGCGGCGAGATCGGCAGAAGCGCCGGGCTCGGTGGTAATGATGCGTACCGTCCTGCTGGGATAGTTCTGCGCTGACGCCATGCTCATGCCGCCGAGCAACACTACCGCAGCTGCCGCCGTTCCAATTGCTAATGTAGAAGTCATCGAAAATTCTCCAAATAAGATTCTGTAGCCATTGATGATGCCATTCTAATCACTTTGCGTCCAAATCAAGGCCCGCCCTATGCCAGTGGCATTACATCAATACTCCCGGCCGCTTCAGGTAGATGTCCTTGATCGAGTCAGCCGCCCAGCAGGCGAGCGCCCCCACCGTGCCGGTGGGGTTGTTGGCGCTGTTCTGCGGAAACGCGCTGGACCCAACCACGAACAGGTTCGGCACATCCCACGACTGAAGATACTTGTTGACTACGCTGGTCGCCGGATCCTCGCCCATTGCCGCACCGCCGGTATTGTGAGTGCTCTGATAGGGCACGATGCTGTAGCTACCCTTGACCGGATTGACGTTCATGGTCGATGCGCCGATGGCTTTCCCAATTTGAGCTGCCTTGCTGGTCGCATAGGCCGACAACTTCCTCTCGTTTTCATGCCAGTCGAAAGTCATGCGCAGCAGCGGCAGCCCGTAGGCGTCTTTATAAGTCGGGTCGAGGTCCAGATAATGGGTGTGGTAACTTTGGCAGGCGCCCTGACAGCTGATCGAAAAAGAGCGGTTGTAGTGCTGCGCCACCGCTTTTTTCCAATCTGAGCCCCAGCCCGGCGTGCCGGCGGGTACCGGATGATAGCGCAGTGCTCCGCCCACGCTGCCTACCCAAACCAGGCTGCCGCCAATAAAGCCCAGCCCTGAATGGTCGAAGTTGTCGCCGTTGAATTCATCGATTGCAGTGCCCAGCCCGCCGCCGGCCATAAAGGGATTGAACACCTTGTCCTCAAAGAACAGCGACGCCCTGCCGCCCGTCTGATAAGCGTAGTTCCTTCCCACCACGCCCTCGTTGCTGACCGGGTCGTAGGGCTTGCCGATGCCGGAGAGCAGCAATAGGCGCGTGTTGTTGAATACGTAGGAGGTCAATATCACCAGGTCGGCAGGCTGCTCGAACTCGCGCCCGCGCGCATCCACATAACTAACGCTCACCGCGCGCTTCTTGTCCGAATCCAGATTGATCTTGATGACGTTGCATAGCGGACGCAGTTCGAAGTTGTCGTGCTTGAGCAGCGCAGGCAGCACGGCAGTCAGCGGACTCGCCTTCGCACCTGTCGCGCAGCCGAAGCTCGGACAAAATCCGCTGCGCATGCATTCACCGAGCATCAGACGATAAGGATTGGTATAAGGGCGCGTCATGGCTGCAGCAGGGTTCGGATACGGATGGTAGCCGAGGGACTCGGCGGCCTTGCTGAACAGTGCACCCGCGTGCGAGGTCTGGACCGGCGGATTGGGATATTCGCGCGAACGCGGCCCTTCGAAGGGATTGCCGCCCTGCTGGATCTCGCCGTCGAGGTTCCCGGCTTTGCCGCTCACGCCATAGATGTGCTCGAACTGATCGTAATAAGGCTCCAACTCATCGTAAGTGATGCCCCAGTCCTGGCTGGTGCAGTCCGCGGGGAGCTGGTCCTTGCCATAGCGCGCCAGCGTGCGGCTGCGGGTCTCGAAGTCCCACGGCAGGAAACGATAAGTGATGGTGCTCCAGTGCACGCCCGCGCCCCCCACGCATTCGCCCGGCTTGAACGAACCGATCTCGCGCATCGGCAGCGCAGTCTCGTTCATCGCGTTGCGAAAGGTGAGCGTCTCGCGCGACAGGTTTTGCAGGATGTTGCTATGGCGGACATTTTTTAGTTCGTCGTGTGCGTACGGCATCGCGAAATCATGCTGCGCATCCAGCATGCGGCCGCGCTCGAGGCAGACAATCTTGAGCCCGGTCTGCGCGAGCTCCTTGGCGATGATCGTGCCCGCAACTCCGGCACCCACTACCAGGACATCCACGGATTTCAGTTTAGTGCTCGCCATCAACAGCCCTTAATCCTTCTTGTTCAAAATCACTCAGCTAGCGCGGCCGTCGAGATGACACCTCCAGCCGGGCGATAATCTACATTGCCCGTACATTAAGTCAAGCCCGCATATCAAACCCTGCTTTATAAATTGAGACGAAGCAGCGCTGCTTGGACGGCGTGCCGACACCGCCGCTCCGCGGCTACGACATGGAATCTGGAATCCATATCTCAAGAGCAGGAAAGCTCTGGATTCCTCTGGATTCCAGGCGTCGCCCTTACTGGCAATCCCGGATTGACGCACTGAGTTTGATCACTCATCGCGCAAAGATCTACGTATATCTACTTATTAGAAGGCGCCAGCCCAGCGCCGCAAATCACTCCCGAAAACGCGCATAATGAGCGCCTGGGCATTTCCGAAGAGTATCTAACAATGTCGCAGGCATTTGACCGCAGCCTTGAGGATATCGGCAACATACTGCAATTTGGCCACGTCAACGTGGAAGTGCCTGACCAGCTCATGGCACAGGCATACTATGTCGCAACGCTGGGTTTGACCCGGGACCCCTATTCGCAGACCGGCCTCACGAACATGTGGATCAACGTGGGCGCGAGCCAGTTCCACCTGCCGACCGGCGATGCCATGTTGCTGGGGGGGCACGTAGGCGTGGTCATGCCAGACCGTGCTGCCTTGCTGCAGCGATTGGTGGCGGCTGCTCCCATGTTTAGCGGAACGCGATTCTCCTGCACTGAACGCGCTGATTACCTGGAGACTACTTCGCCCTGGGGCAATCGCACGCGCTTTTATGAGCCGCAGGAGGCACATGATCCGATGTGGCTGGGAATCGCCTATGTGGAATTCGAGGTGCCCGTCGGTAGCGCCGACGGCATCGGGCGCTTTTACGATCAGATATTCCTCGCGCCGGTCACGGTGAGTGTAGAGCATGGCGCGCGCGTCGCACGCGTCCAGGCCGGGCAAGCTCAGCAACTCGTGTTCCGCGAAACCGCGGGTGAGCTGCCGCCCTACGACGGTCATCACATTCAGATCTATGTCGGGCGGTTCGCGGCTCCGTACCGGCGGCTGCAGGAACTCGATCTGATCACCCAGGAAAGCAGCCGCTATCAATATCGCTTCAAGGACATCAAAGACCCGTCCAGCGGCAAGCTGCTGTACACGGTCGAGCACGAAGTCCGCAGTATGTCCCATCCGCAGTTCATGCGCCCGCTGGTCAACCGCAACCCTGCGCTGGGCATGCTCGATCATTTCAGGGGCGCATCGCCCGAAGCGTGGAGCGGGCCGCCACGGCGACAACCGGGTTGATCGCGCAGCGGACGGCGGCGGCCGGGGGATGCGGTCATGAAATCATTGGCCGGCGGCCAAGCCCAACGGTTATGGGTTGAATAATCGATGAACGTTGTGTAGCATCAAGCCCGGGCATCGATGCAGTCTGCGGACTTCGATCCCGGCAGCAATGGCCGCCCATCTCTAACCCATTCAGTGGTTAACCCGGTTCGGGCGAGAAATTTATTTCGAATAGAGTTCAGGCTGAACAAGCGCATGGCC
>CAIVHG010000027.1 GCA_903905655.1 uncultured beta proteobacterium
GGGCAGATACATTGGGACTACGCGATCGATAACGCAGGGTTTGCCAATTACCAGACCTTCGTGGCGGCCAATCAGGGGCTTTTCCTGTATGGTGCGGCGCAGGCGGCGACGGAGACGTTCCAATTGCAGCTGGACGATGCCGCGGCCTCGGTGTTCAAAGACATCAATGCAAGCATAGGCACGGCGGGTGCGGACTACTTCCTGCTGCGGGATCCGGGTCAGGCAGAGAACGTGCTGATCAACTTTGATGCGGCTCACGACACGCTGGATGTGCGAGATCTGCTGTCGGGGACGGTGACTGTGGGCTCCGGGCTGCTGTCGGTGGGGCATGTGACGGACGGCACGCACACGGACACGGTGTTGTATGCGGGGACGACGCAAATCGCCACGATACTGAACGCCAATCTGGGGTTCCAAGAGCTGCAGATCCATTACGCCGCCTGATAGGCTGGGCGCGGTCTGATCATCCGGAAGCCCTGCGGGGCTTCCGGAATTCAAACGCGGAGCAAGCAAAGTGCAGCAATCGGTGCTGCGGCCGTTGCTTCAAATTCTGCACTACAGACTCTGCAAACCAGCGCGCGTTTGCCGGTGGAATCAGTGCGCTCTTAGCGCGCTAAACGTCGTATACTTTCGCGCTGTGCGAAAGCAATCAAAGCGGGGTTTTTCAATCGATTCAGTGATGGCTCGGCGTCGTTGGTGGGCCTATTTGTGCTGCGCATGCATTGCCAGCGCTCCCGCCATGGCCGACGGCCTCATGCTGCGCCAGACGCTGGCGCTCGAGTCTGCCCCAGTGGCGAGTGCCGCAGCCTCCGCTGAGACTCTCGCGCAGGCGGTTGCGCGCGCGGTGGTATCGTTTCCGGCGGTCAAGACGGCGCGGGCCAACCAGCGTGCTGCCGGCGAGTCGGCGGCGCAGGCGCGCGGCGCATGGTTTCCGACGCTCGACGCGAGCCTGGGTCAGGGCACCGAGCACACCGACAACGCGACGACGCGTTCTCTGGGGGCCACGCAGGTGGGGGGCAGCACGCAGACGCTTCCCCGTCAGGAAGCACAGGTGACGTTTACGCAGCTGTTGTTCGACGGCGGTGTCACCAGCGGTCAGGTGCGGCGGTTTCAGGCGCGCGCCGAGGGTGCTCAGGATCAGGTCGCGGGCGCCGCGGAAGATGCAGCCAACCGCGCGGCGCAGGCGTTTCTGGAGGTGGTGCGGCTGCGCGGCCTGGTGCGGCTCGCCGCCGACAATGTCTCGCTGCACGAGCAGACGCTGGCGCAGATGACACTGCTTGCGGATTCGGGCCGTGGGCGCCGCGCCGATGCGCAGCAGGCAGATGCGCGGTTAGCGCTCGCGCAGTCGTCGCTCACGCAGCTGCGCAATCAATTGGTGCAGGGGGAGGCTTCCTATCGCCACATGACGGGACGCAATCCGCCGCAACTCGCAGATCCAGAGTCTTTTGTGGGCAAACTGCCGGACACCATCAATGACGCCCTGGCGCGTGCGTTTGCGGCACACCCCGGCGTGCGCGCTGCGGAAAAAGACCTGCTGGCGACCAGCGCCGATCGCGAATCGGCGCGCAGCCGCGTCGTCGCGCCGCGGCTCGCGCTGGAAGCGGCGACGACGTCAAACCATGATCTGGATGGCGTCCGCGGCATGAACTCCGACACCTACGCGATGCTGCGCCTGCGCTATAACCTGTTTCGCGGTGGGATCGACGATTCACGGGTGCGCGAGGCCGAAGCGCGCTACGACGAAGCGCTTGCCAATGTCGGCAAGGCGCGCAATGATGTGGAGCGCGATCTGCGGCAGGCGTGGGATGCATTGCGCGAGGACCGCGCGCGGCTGCCGCAGCTGGGGCGCTATGTCGCTGCGACCAACGAAGTGGTCGTTTCTTATCGCGCGCAGTTCATGATCGGCCAGCGCACGCTGCTCGACGTGCTCAACTCGGAGAATGAGCTCTACAATGCCAAGAGCAGCCTGTTCACGGCGCTGAATGCGGTGACCGCAGGAGAGATAAAAGTGCTGGCTGCGATGGGCAAGCTGCTTGATACTTTGGGCGTTGCGCTGCCCGCCGATGACGCGAATGGCAAAGATGAGGCGAACGCTCCTCAACCTGAGAATGTTATGAATGGCAGCAACTCTACAGACTGATGCACAATGACCGCCTCTGGTGACACGGTAGTCCCGATACGCCCCACGGGGAAGGACGCGCTCGCATCGTGCCTCGCGCAGGTGGCGCGGCTGCTTGGCCAACCGGCGAGTGCCGATGCGCTGGTTGCCGGACTGCCGCTGGACGCGGACGGGCTCACGCCCGATCTTTTCGCGCGCGCGGCGGAGCGGGCAGGTCTTACTTCGAGCATGCTGCAGCAGGTGGATCTGGCTCTGTTCCCGAAGCTTTCACTGCCGGCGGTACTGCTGCTCAAGAACCGCGACGCCTGCGTGCTGGTCGACCGTGGTACGCTCGAAGCGAAGATCATCACTTCTGGCAATGTGGAGAAGACGCTGCCGATCGCAGACCTTGCCGCGGATTACGAGGGTATGGCGATCGTGGTGGGCCGCGTGGTGCGCTTCGACGCAGATACTGCTTCCGAGCGCATTCTCGCCACGCATCACTGGTTCTGGGGCACGCTTGCGCGCTCCTGGCCGCTCTATGCCGAGGTCGCGGGGGCGAGCGTGCTGGTGAACGTGTTCACGGTGATGTCACCGATGTTCTTCATGAATGTGTACGACCGCGTGGTGCCAAACAAGGCGTTCGACACTTTCTGGGTGCTCGCGGTTGGCATTCTGCTGATGTACTTTTTCGACATGGGCCTGAAAGTCTTGCGCGGCTGGTTCATCGATGTCGCGGGACGGCGTGCCGACATGGCGCTGTCGGCAACCTTGTTCGAGCAGGTGATGAGCATGCGCCTGGATGCCGGGCGCGAGCCGGTCGGCACGCTTGCCAACAACATGCGCGAGTTCGAGTCGCTGCGCGAGTTCTTCACCTCGGCGACCATGACGACCCTCATCGATTTGCCATTCGTGGTGTTTTTCATAGGGGTGATCTGGATGATCGGCGGCTGGCAGATGGCGTTGGTGCCCATGCTGTCGATTCCGATCGTGGTGGCGATGGGAATCGCGCTGCAGGTGCCGCTGCGCGATCGCATACGCCGGGTCTATCGCGCGACCGAGGCCAAGCACGCGATCCTGATCGAGACCCTGAGCTCGATCGAGGCAGTGAAGGCGCTGGGCGGGGCCTCGCAGATCCAGCGCAAATGGGAAGACGTCACCGATTTTGTCGCCAAGGAAGGTCTGGGCACGCGGCTCATCTCATCGTTCGCGGTGAACTTTTCCGCATGGGTACAGGCGATGGTGGGCGTGGGCACGCTGGCAGTGGGCGTATACCTGGTCGGCGACAATCAGGCGACCACGGGTATGCTGGTGGCCACTTCGATCATCGCCGGGCGCGCGCTGGCGCCGCTCGCGACGGTAGCCTCGCTGCTCACGCGCTTTCACCAATCGATGAGCGCGCTTGCCGCGCTGAACAAGATCATGGACGCGCCGCGCGAGCGGCCGCGCGACCGCTCGTTCGTGCACCGCCCCACGCTTACCGGCGACATCCGTTTTCAGGATGTGACCTTCCGCTACCCGGGAGCAGAGATCGATGCGTTGAGCGGCTTTTCGCTCTGGATCAAGGCTGGCGACCGCGTCGGCATTATCGGGCGCATCGGTTCCGGCAAGAGCACGCTGGCAAAACTGCTGATTGCGCTCTACCAGCCGCAGAAGGGCAGCATACTCGTCGACGGCACCGACACGCGTTCGATCGATCCGTCGGACCTGAGGCGCTCGATCGGCTATCTGCCGCAGAACCTGGTGCTGTTCGCCGGCACCGTGCGCGACAATCTGCTGGTGGGCGCGGCCGGTGCGGACGATGCCGCGCTGCTGCGCGCCTCGTCGATCGCGGGGCTTGACGAGGTCGTCAATCGGCATCCGCGCGGTTTCGACATGCCGGTGGGCGAGCGCGGCGAAGCGTTGTCCGGCGGCCAGCGGCAGACGGTTGCGATGGCGCGTGCGCTGGTGGGCGATCCGCCGATCCTGGTGCTCGATGAGCCCACGCATGCACTGGACCATTCTTCGGAAGAGCGGCTCAAGGCGCGCATGCAGAGCGATCTCGCGGACAAGACCATCATCATCGTGACGCACCGCGAATCGCTGCTTTCGATGGTGAAGACCCTGGTGGTCATGGATAACGGCAAAGTGGTGGCGGCGGGCCCGAAGGAACTGGTGCTCAAAGCGATCGCCGAAGGCAAGGTCAGGACTGTGCGATGAGCGAAGTAATCGACGGCGTCGCCCAGCGCGAAACTGCGCCGCAACTACTGCCCGCGGGCGCGCCGCCGGACGCTCCGAAACCACCGCTGTTGCCCCCGGCATGGCGGCGCGAGGAGTTGTCCTCGGATGACGGCGGGCTCGCGATCGGGCCGCACTGGCTGCTCGGAGGGATCATCGGTTTTGTCGTGGTCGCAGTGGCGTGGGCAGCGATCGGAGAGATCGACGAAATTACCCGCGGCGAGGGCCGCGTGATCACCAGCAGCCAGACGCAGACCGTGCAGAATCTCGAAGGCGGCATCGTCTCCAAAATACTGGTGAAGGAAGGCGAGCACGTGCAGCAGGGGCAGGTGCTGTTTCAACTCGACGATCTGCGCTTCGCATCGGCCTATCAGGAGGGCGCACAGGGAGCGCTGGCGTTAAAAGCGAAAGTAGCGCGGCTGACCGCGGAGGTGCAAAAGACGGCCCTCGTCATGCCGCCGGAAGTGCTGAAGCAGGCACGGGGGCTCGCCGACAACGAGATCTCGGTACACCAGGCGCGGCTGCGCGACCTCGCGGCAAAGAATGCAACGCTGCAGGAGCAGCTGGTGCAGCGCAAGCAGGAGCTAATCGAGCTCGAATCGCGCCGCGAGCGTCTGGCTGAGCAGTCCGACCTGCTGCGCAGGGAGATCACCATCACCTCTCCGCTGGTAAAGCAGGGTGCGGTGTCGGAAGTCGAGGTGCTGCGCCTGGAGCGCGATTCGGCACGCATTCGCCAGGATCTGGATGGCGCGGTGCTTTCGATCCCGCGCGTGCGCGCAGCGATCGAGGAAGCCAAGCGCAAAATGGAGGACAACGAGACGGCGTTTCGCAGCGAAGCGGCGTCGCAGCTCTCGGTAGCGCGCGGTGAGTTGGCGAAAGTGGATGAGACGGTGCCGGCGCTCGAGGACCGTGTCGCACGCACGCAGGTGCGCGCTCCGGTGAATGGCATCGTCAAGGTCATTCCCAACAAGACGCCGGGCTCAGTCGTGCAACCGGGCGCGACCCTTGCTGAGATGGTGCCGGTCGATGACGCGCTGGTGGTCGAAGCGCACATCCGGCCGCAGGACATTGCGTTCGTGTCGGTCGGGCAGAGTGCGTCCGTCAAGCTCGCTGCTTACGACTACAGTATCTATGGCGGGATGCCGGGCAAGGTTGTAAGCATCAGTCCGGATTCCATACAGCCGCAAACGCCCGGCCCGGCGCAGGAGCCCTATTACATTGCGCACGTCCGCACTCAGAACTCGGCACTCGAATACCGCGGCAAGTTGCTGCCGGTGATTCCGGGCATGACTGCAACCGTGGATGTGCTGACCGGGCGGCGCACGATACTCTATTACCTGCTCAAACCGATCAACAAGGCACGCGGGCGGGCGCTGACCGAGCGTTGATCGAGCGCGGTTCGCCCGTCCGCGATGGGACGCACGGGCTATCCCGTTCTCATATTTTGCACTTTAACGGAGAAACTGATGGCCGAAGCAAACGTAGCGCAGGAACAAAAAGTCGAACTCAACATCCGGCTCAATCCGGTAGGTAATTCCGATCAACCGGTGCTCTCCAATTTCACCAATCTGAACGGCGCGCCGGGAATGGTATTCGTCGATTTCGGATTTCTCGAGCCCGCGGCGCTGGAAGGTTTGTCACGGGCAGCGCGCACGGGCGGCAAGATGCCGGAGTCGCTGTCCGGGAAGCTCGCGGTGCGGGTTGCACTCGGCTACGACACGCTCACGGCGCTGCATCAGCAGCTCGGCCGGGTGGTTGCGGGCTTGCAGGCGCAGCGCGCCGCCCCGGCGGCGCCGGCCAAGGGCGACGGCAAGCCCTGAGCGGCGCTGCGTTAACTAGCCGACCTTCATCGGCAGCAGCACCATCTGCCGGCCCTGCAGGTGCAGGCGCTTTTGCAGTTCGAGCGGCGTCTGGTTGTGCAGCCAGCCGGTCAGGAAATTCGCGCGTTCGAAGATGAGCTGCGATGAGAAGCACACGCTGTTGGGGTACTTCTCATACACCGTGTCGGTGAGCTTCAGGAATTCCTGAATCGGGTCGGTGCCGAACGCCATGTGATATTCCGCGGCGACGCCGTGGCCCCAGCAGTAATGCACGTAGTAGCGTAGGGAGTTTTCTATCGTGTATTCGAGCGTGCGCAATGCGCCGCGTCCGTCGTAGCTGTGCGCGTCGATCTCGCCCACGCTCAGGAAAATGAAGTTCTTGAAGTGGCCCGAGAACAGCCGCAGGATCCATAGCAGCGAGTGGATGCCGAGGCCGCGGTGCTTGCCGACAAAAAGTATCGCGGTCGGCGCCTCGGGCTCGAGTTTGGGTTCGGGTTGATTGGCATCCTGCGACAGCCGCGCTTCGAACAACTGGTCAACCTTGCGCAGCTGTAGGCGGGTCGACTCGTAGTGCCGGCGTATGGAGTAACAGATCGCGATTACCACCCCGGTGATGAGCACCGTGACCCATCCGCCGGTGGCAAATTTTTCGGTGACCAGCACGATCAGAATGCTCGAGGTCACGCTCAGGCCGAGCAGCGACAAAAGCAGACGCCCCAACCAGTTGCCGCGATCGCGCCGCCTGCTCCACCAGTAAATGCACAGGCCGAAGAGGGAAATCGAAAAAGTGAGGAACACGTTGATGCTGTAGAGCACGACCAGCAGCCCGACGCTACCCTTGCTCCACACCAGTACTGCCAGCGCTGAGACTCCCATCAGCACAATGCCGTTCTGGGTGACCAGCCGGCTCGAGAGCTGGCGAAACTGGCGTGGCACCCATGAATCGGCCGCCATGTTGGAGAGCACAGCAGGTCCGCCCAGAAACCCGGTGTTGGCGGCCACGAACAGCAATCCGCTCTCGAGCGCGAGCACGACCAGCAATGCGCCCTGGTTTAGCCACGCGCTGCCGAGGTTCAGATCTTCGATGATAGATTTGAAGACGACGGCGTTCAGCGTCTGTCCCGGGCTTTGGGTTGCGCCCCACAGCAGGTAGAGCAGCATGATGCCGCCGGCGGTGAAGGCAAGCGAGTTCGCCATGTAAAACATGGTCCATTTGCCGGTGGCGACCCGCGGCTCGATGAGGGTGTTGACGTTGTTCGACACCGCTTCCAGGCCGGTGTAGGTGCCGCCGCCCTGCGAATAGGCGAGCAGCATGACGGAGGCAACGAACATCCAGCTGGTCTCGTGCGCAAGGCTCGTCGTCTCAGCGGCAGTTTCGGTCACCAGCGCTGCGAGATGGTCGGAGTGCGCATAGATGCCATAGCTGATCAGGAACACGTGCACGACGACGAAACCGAGAAAGATCGGCAGCAGCACTTTGATGGCCTCCTTCATGCCGCGCAGATTGAGCAGCACCAGCAGGACCATGATCACGGATTCGAAGGCGAGCTTGTAGCCATGCGCCGACAACGGCAGCAGGCTGAACATCGCGTCCGCACCGCTCGCCACGGAGATCGTAATGGTGAGGACATAATCGACGATCAGCGCGGCGCCCGAGACCAGCCCGGCATAGGGGCCGATAAGGTTGGTTGCGACCTTGTAGCCGCCGCCGCCGTTGGGGAAGAGCTCGATCACCTGGTTATAGGCGAGAGATATGATAAACACCGTGAGCGCGATCGCACCCGCCAGGTAGAGGCCGAAGTGGGGATGAGGCCCGAGCGCCAGATATGCTTCTTCCGGGCCGTAGCAGGAGGAAGACAGGCCATCCGCGCCGAGACCGACCCACGCGAAAAACGCGATCAGCGCGATGTTGTTCCGCGTGCTCGGATCGAGGGGGTCGAGCGGCGCGCCGGTGATCAACCGGCGCAGGGTGGCGAGCGTGGACATCAGCGAATCAGTTTGAAGCAGGCTGCTTCATAGGTGGTTCGGCTCGGTTGCACTTCCCGCGCCCCTTGTAATTCACGACTCGCTGATGCGTAGTCGCCGGAGTTCAGGGTCAGTTGGAAAGCGGATGTCGTGGCCAGCATTTGAATTCTGAGCGTGCAAGCTTCATCATAGCGCAGTTCGAGGCACCTGACCAAACCGGAGGATACATGAAGCAAGCCATACATACCGACGCCGCCCCCAAGGCCATCGGCTCATATTCGCAGGCGATCCGCTGCGCGGACACCGTCTACCTGTCCGGGCAGATAGGGCTCGACCCGCGCACCATGCAGATGGTGGACGGCATCGATGCGCAAATCCAGCGCGTGTTCGACAACCTGAAGGCGGTGGCGGCGGCAGCCGGCGCGAGCCTCGACCACGCCGTGAGAGTCACCGTCTATCTGACCGATCTTGCGCACTTCGCGCGCCTGAACGAGGTTATGGCGACTTATTTTCACGAGCCGTACCCGGCGCGCGCCGCGGTGGGAGTGGCGAGCCTGCCGCGCGGCGCTCTCGTCGAGATCGACGCCGTTCTGCATCTCGGCTAAGGCACAAGGCGGTGCAGCGCAAGGCGGCGGGCGCAGCGGGCACGCGCGGCCGTTCGCCGGTGACTCCAGGCCGGCGCGTGCTCGCTAAATACGGTGAGACGCTGCTGGCGGCGCTCGCCAAGCTCGGCGTACACAGCGACTTCGATCTGGTGCTGCATCTGCCGTTGCGTTACGACGACGAAACACGGCTTTATCCGATCGCAGCTGCTCCTTCCGGCAGCAGCGTGCTGGTGGAGGGCACGCTCGTCGACAGCTCCGTCAAGTACCGTCCCAAGCGCCAGCTCGTATGCACGATCGAGGACGAGAGCGGCGTGCTCGTGATGCGCCTGCTCAATTTCTATCCGAGCCAGGCCAAGCAGCTGGTGCCCGGCGCGCGCGTGCGGCTGTACGGCGAAATCAGGCAGGGCTTTTTTGGCGCCGAGATGGTGCATCCCAAGTGCCGGCTGGTGAGCGAGCATGCGCCGGTTCCCGATACGCTGACGCCGATCTATCCGACCACCGCGGGCCTGAGCCAGACGGCATTGAGCCGCATGGTGCACGATGCCATCGCAGCGTGCGATCTCAGGGACACGCTACCGCCTGATCTGTTGCGCCGCCTGAAGCTGCCCGATTTCCGGCTATGCATCGATTATCTGCATCACCCGCCGCGCGGCGCGCCGCAGGCGGGCCTGCAGGAGCGGTCACATCCGACGTGGCGGCGCATGAAGTTCGACGAACTGCTGGCTCAGCAGCTCTCGATGCGCATCCATCGCGAGCGGCGTCAAACACTGGCGGCGCCCGCGCTCGCGCCACGCGATGCGCTGACTCACGCCCTCGTGAGCCAGCTGCCGTTTCAGCTGACGGGTGCACAGGACAGGGCGGCAGCTGAGATTCGCGCCGACCTTGCAAAGCCCCATCCGATGCAGCGCCTGCTGCAGGGTGATGTGGGCAGCGGCAAGACCATCGTCGCCGCGCTGGGGGCGCTGCAGGCGCTGGAAAACGGCTATCAGGTCGCGGTGATGGCGCCCACTGAGATCCTCGGGGAACAGCATTTCAACAAGTTTTCGGGCTGGCTAACCGGACTCGGCGTTAAAGTCGTGTGGCTCGCGGGCAATATGAAACGCAAGGACCGGCGCGTGACGCTGGCGGAAGTCGCGAGCGGTGCCGCGCAGGTGGTGATCGGCACCCACGCGCTCTTTCAGGACGAGGTCGAGTTTCACAATCTCGGGCTCGCGATCGTCGATGAGCAGCATCGCTTCGGCGTGCGCCAGCGCTTGGCGCTGCGCCTCAAGGGCAGCGACGCCGGCGCGGGCGTGCAGCCGCATCAGTTGATGATGAGCGCGACGCCGATTCCGCGCACGCTTGCCATGAGTTATTACGCGGATCTGGATGTGTCGGTGATCGACGAGCTGCCGCCGGGGCGCACGCCGGTGGCAACCCGGCTGGTCTCCGATACGCGGCGCGATGAAGTGATCCAGCGGGTGCGCGATGCCTGCGTCGCGGGCAGCCAGGCCTATTGGGTGTGCCCGCTCATCGAGGAAGCAGAAGCCGAACAGGGCGCCGCGGACGGCGTGCCTGCGAAACCGGCGGCGTCCGCGGCCAAGCGCATGCGCGGTCGCCTCGAGGCGCTGCAACTGCAGAGCGTGCTCGACACCTACGAGCGGCTGCGTGCAACCTTTCCCGAGTTGAGCGTCGGCTTGGTGCACGGACGGCTGACTGGCGCAGAAAAGTTCGCGGTGATGGAGGCCTTCAAGAGCGGCGCGGTACAGCTCCTGGTGGCGACGACCGTGATCGAAGTCGGCGTCGACGTGCCGAACGCGAGCCTGATGGTGATTGAGAACGCCGAGCGTATGGGGCTTGCGCAATTGCATCAGCTGCGCGGCCGCGTGGGCCGAGGTGCAGCGAAGAGTGCGTGCATCCTGCTCTATCAGAGCCCGCTATCGCCGTTCGCGCGCGACCGCCTCAAGATCGTCTTCGAGACCAACGACGGGTTCGAGATCGCGCGCCATGACCTGCGTATGCGCGGTCCCGGTGAGCTGCTCGGTGCGCGGCAGAGCGGGGTGCCGATGCTGCGCTTCGCGGATGTCAGCGTCGATCTCGATCTGGTCGAAGCGGCGCGCGATGTGGCCGGCCAGATCTTGAGCCTGCATCCAGAGGTTGCGCGGCGCCATCTGGAGCGCTGGCTGGGCGGCAAGGAACATTATCTGCGCGTGTAGTGCCGGCCGGGTGAGGCGACGGCTTTTTGTAGCAGCGTCCTGAGCAAATCGCTGCGCCGCGGGGAATAATAGGCGACAATATCCGCTTCAAAATGAAAGTCGATCATCCCGATATGCTGTGGCAGCCCCTGCCGCTGTGCGCCGATCTGCGTTTGCGGCGCTGGCTGCGCGACCGCAGCTCGCTTACGCGGCGCATCCAGGAGCGCTGCGAGCGCTTTCACCTGGAAGTGCTTGCGCAGCACACCGCCGCCGCCGATCGCGACGAGCGCGCCCTGGTCGGAGCGCGTCCCGGCGCGCGCTGCCTGGTGCGCGAAGTGACGCTCAACTGCCAGGATCGGCCGGTGGTGTACGCGCATTCAGTCGTCGACCCGCACGCCCTGCGCGGCGCATGGCGCATGTTGATGACGCTCGGCAGCCGCCCGCTGGGCGCCGTGCTATTCGCCGATCCCCGCGTCGAGCGCTACCCGATGCGCTTTCGCAGTCTCAATGCGCGGCATGAGCTCTATCGCCGCGCCAGCGCCATGCTGGTACAGCCGCCTTCGCATCTGTGGGCGCGGCGCTCGCTGTTCGTGCTGCGCCGCTCGCGGCTGCTGGTGACTGAAGTATTCCTGCCCGCGATACTCGGGCTTGCGCCATGACGCTGGTGCAGCGCCTCAGTGTTTACGAAAAGCTGATGCGGCTGGACAAGCCGATCGGCATACTTCTGCTGTTGTGGCCCACGCTGTGGGCACAGTGGCTGGCGAGCGCCGGCCAGCTGCGCCCGGTGATCCTCGCCATCTTCGTGCTCGGTGTCGTGCTGATGCGCTCCGCCGGCTGCGTGATCAACGACTACGCCGACCGCAACTTCGACGGCAGCGTGGAGCGCACCCGCGGGCGTCCCCTCGCGGCGAAACTGGTTTCCACGCGCGAGGCATTGGGGCTGGCTGCGGTGCTCGCGCTGCTCGCGTTTACGCTGGTGTGCTTCCTCAACGCGCTCACCATCGGCTTGTCGGTGGTCGCTTTGCTGATCGCCGTGATCTATCCTTTTCTCAAGCGCTTTTTCTGGCTGCCGCAAGCATGGCTCGGCATCGCGTTTGGCTTCGGCATCCCGATGTCGTTCGCCGCTATCCAGAACGACATCCCGCCGTTGGTGTGGGTGCTGCTGCTGGCGAACGTGTTCTGGGCAATCGCGTACGACACCGAATACGCGATGGTCGATCGCGACGACGATCTGAAGCTCGGGCTCAAGTCGACGGCAATTCTGTTCGGCCGCTATGACGTACTGGGCGTGATGGCCTGTCACGCGGCTTTCCTGATGATCATGGTGATGATTGGCCATCGCGCCGGGTTCGGCGTGCTCTACTACTCGGGGCTGGCGATGGCCGCGTGCCTCGCCGCCTACCAATATTTGCTGATCCGCGAGCGCGGGCGCGAGGGATGTTTTAGGGCGTTCCTGCACAACAACTGGCTGGGCGCCGCGGTTCTTTTGGGCATCGTCGGAGATTTCATCTGGCGTGTGCCGCTGTTCGGCATGCCGGTCGTGCCATTAGTGCGCTGAGGCTGTATGAAATATCGTGACCTGAGGGATTTCATAGCGCAGCTCGAGAGCCGCGGCGAGCTGAAGCGCATCGCTGCCGAGGTCGATCCGCGCCTGGAGATGACGGAGATATGCGACCGCGTGCTCAAGGCCGGCGGACCCGCGCTGCTGTTCGAGAAACCGAAGGGCTATTCGATGCCGGTGCTCGGCAACCTGTTCGGCACCGAACTGCGCGTGGCGCTCGGCATGGGGCAGGAGCAGGTGTCTGCGTTGCGCGAAGTGGGGCAGCTGCTTGCCTACCTCAAGGAGCCGCAGCCGCCGCGTGGCTGGAAGGAAGCGTGGGACAAGCTGCCGGTGCTGCGCCAGGTGCTCAGCATGGGGCCCAAGGTCGTCGACAGCGCGCCGTGCCAGGAGGTTGTATGGGAAGGCGCAGACGTCGATCTGGGACGCCTGCCGGTTCAGACCTGCTGGCCGGGCGACGCCGGCCCGCTCATCACCTGGGGCTTGGTCGTCACCCGCGGGCCGCACAAGGAGCGCCAGAATCTGGGCATCTATCGCCAGCAGGTGATCGCACCCAACAAGGTCATCATGCGCTGGCTCAGCACGCGCGGCGGAGCGCTTGATTTTCGTGAGCACGGCATCGCGCATCCGGGCCAGCCCTTTCCGGTGGCGGTCGCGCTGGGTGCCGATCCCGCGACTATCCTGGGCGCCGTTACGCCGGTGCCCGACACGTTATCCGAGTATCAATTTGCCGGACTGCTGCGTGGCTCCAAGACCGAGATCGTGCGTTGCCTGACTCACGATCTGCAGGTACCCGCGAACGCGGAGATCGTGCTCGAGGGGCACATACAGCCGGGCGAAACCGCGCTCGAAGGGCCGTTCGGCGATCACACCGGGTATTACAACGAGCAGGATCGCTTCCCTGTCTTCACCATCGAGCGCATCACCTCGCGGCGCGATCCGATCTATCACAGCACGTACACCGGCAAGCCGCCCGACGAGCCGGCGGTGCTGGGCGTCGCATTGAACGAAGTCTTCGTGCCGCTGCTGCAGAAGCAGTATCCGGAGATCGCCGATTTCTATCTGCCGCCGGAGGGCTGTTCCTATCGCCTGGCGGTGGTCAGCATACGCAAGCAGTATCCCGGCCATGCCAAGCGCGTGATGTTCGGCATCTGGTCCTTCTTGCGGCAGTTCATGTTTACCAAGTTCATCATCGTCACCGACGATGACGTCAATATCCGCGACTGGAAAGAGGTCGTGTGGGCGCTGACGACACGCGTAGATCCGCAGCGCGATACGCTGATCGCCGACAATACGCCGATCGATTACCTCGACTTTGCGAGCCCGGTATCAGGTCTAGGCTCGAAGATGGGCATCGATGCCACCAACAAGTGGCCGGGCGAAACCACGCGCCACTGGGGTACGCCGATCGCGATGGACGAAGCGGTAAAGCGGCGCGTCGATGACTTGTGGGCGAGCCTGGGACTCTAAAGCGCGGGCGCAGTCGCCGCAGTTGCCAAACAACCTGCTCGCGGCTTCAGTAAATCAACGCGTGTAGATCCAATTCAACACTGCGTCCTGCGCAGCGCCGCCGGCCTGCGCACGCGGATGATTAATGATGCAGACCACGATCATGGTGCGGCCGCGGCTGTCCAGCACGTAGCCCGCCAGCGCGCGTGCACCGTTGAGTGTGCCGGTTTTGATATGCGCTTGACCGGCGATCTGCGCGTCCGTCAGGCGCCGCCTCATGGTGCCGTCGAGCGCGACGATCGGCAGGCTCGCGACGAACTCGGGCATCACCGCGCTGCGCTGCGCGGTGAGCAGCAGGCGCCCCATGCCGCGCGCGCTGATGCGTTCATTGCGCGACAGGCCGGAGCCGTTTTCAATTACCAGTTCAGGCAGCGAGATACCACCTAAAGTTAGCGCTTGCTTCGTTGCGGATATAGACTTTTCAAGGGTTGCGGGTGCGCCTGAGGCAATGGCGCCGAAGTCCAGAAAGAGCTCGCGGGCCATCAGGTTA
>CAIVHG010000028.1 GCA_903905655.1 uncultured beta proteobacterium
CTCGCCCATGTTCCCGCTGAAACCAAAGACTTTATTCTTCAAACTGCGGAACTTGGGCTAGCACCACGAGACCCTCGTTTCCCCCGGCCGTGCACATGATAGGCACGGCTCTCGGTCTGAATCGAGCTCACCTGGGCGCTGATACTCGCGAGCCTGCGCCGGCTGCCGCAGGAAGTGGAGAACATGAAGCGCGGCGCCTGGCAGGCGGCGAGCATCGGTTGCGAAATGCATGGCCTCAGGCTCGGCGTCTACGGGCTGGGAAAGATCGGCAGCCAGGTCGCACAGATTGGCGTCGCGTTCGGCATGCAGGTGAGCTGCTGGGGCCGCGAGGCGACGCTCGCCAAGGCGCGCGCCGCTGGTTATGAAGTGCCGGCGAGCCGTGCGTCGTTCTTCGAGCAGGCCGACGTGCTGAGCCTGCACGTCAGATACGGCGAGCAGACGCGCGGGATCGTCAGCGCCGCCGACCTCGCGCGCATGAAGCCGAATGCATTGCTGGTGAATACCGGGCGTGCCGGCCTGATCGAGGACGGGGCGCTGGTGGCAGCGCTCAAGCGCGGGCGTCCGGGCTACGCCGCGGTTGACGTCTATGAAGACGAACCGGTCACGGGCGGCGATCATCCTCTGCTCACGCTGAGCAACGCAATCTGCACGCCCCACCTGGGCTATGCGGTGGCGAAGGGCTTTGAATTCCACTACAAACACGTGGTCGACAATCTGCTCGCATACGCGGCTGGCAATCCCGCCAATGTGCTGAATCCGGCGGCGCTCGCGTCGCGCAGCGCCAGCAGCCGATGACGGCGGCATATTAAACCAGGAGAGCGTGAAGTGGCGTTGAAAGACAAAGTTGCATTGGGCACCTTGCTGCCGCATCGGGCGGCGGAGCCGATATCGATGGACATCGTGCGCACGGTCGCGCAGCGCGCGGAGGCGCTCGGATTCAAAGATATCTGGGTGACGGAGAACACTGTCGACCACGCGTATTCATTCGATCCCATGGTGGTGCTGACTTACGCGGCGGCAGTGACGACCACCATCCGGCTCGGCGTCGCCGTGGTCGTGCTTCCGACGCACAGCCCCCTGCACGTTGCGCTGCAGACGGCATCTCTCGACTACGTGAGCGGCGGCCGCGCCATTCTCGGCGTGGGCCTGGGGCGCGACCAGGAGTACCACGACTTCCAGGTGCCGGTCGAGCGGCGGGTGCGCCGCTTCCGCGAAGCCATCGAACTCATGAAGGCGCTGTGGACGCAGGAGGTCGTCGACTATTCCGGCGAGATCTACCATGTGCAGGACGCAAAGATGGCGCTGAAGCCGGTTCAGAAGCCGCATCCGCCGCTGTGGCTGGGCGGCGGGCATCCGAACGCGCTGAAGCGCGCCGTCAGGCACGGCAACGGCTGGATGGGGGGCGGCGCCCAGAGCAATGAATCTTTCGGGAAGTGCGTGGCGCTGTTGAAAGAAGAGCTCGAGAAGGCGGGCCGGGATCCCGTGACCTTTGCGATTTCGAAGCGCGTTGTGACGATGGTGGACGAGGATCCACAGATGGCGCGTTCGCAGGTCAACCGCTGGTTCACCGAGGTTTATCGCAATCCGGATCTCACGAATACTGCGGGTGTCTACGGCACGCCCGAGCAGGTCCGCGAAAAGCTCGAGCAGTTGCACGAGATGGGAGCGACCCACCTCGTGCTCAATTCCGCATCGGACTATGTCACGCAGGTCGAGGCCCTGGCCGAAGTGGCGAGCAGGTGACGTGATGTGCATTCCTCAGTGCGCAATCGTCGGCATCGGCGAAAGCGCGATCGGCAAGGTTCCGGATCGCAGTGCCCTGCAGCTGCAGACCGATGCGACTTGCGCGGCGCTCGCTGACGCCGGGCTCAAACTCTCCGACATCGACGGTCTCATCACGACCCCGGTGCGCGTGGAGGCGTGGAACCTGCCTTGCGGGGGTGGTCTCCAGCCATCTGGGTATTCGCCCTTCCTATCTCTCTACCCTGGACCTCGCAGGAGCCTCCGGCTGCGCGATGGTGCACCACGCGGCGATGGCGATCGCATCGGGCCAGTGCAGCACCGTGTTGTGCGTGGCCGGCCAGAACCTGCTTTCGAACCGGCAGCGCGCGCACGCCGTCAAGCAGATGGCGGAGTCCGGCGGCGCCCACCCGCAGTTCGAGGCGCCGTACATCATCGCCCTGATCGCGCTCGACGAGGGACCGCACCTCATGAGCCGCATCGTCGCGCCCGAGAAGGCTAAGCTTGCAATCGGCGCCCGCGTCGCGGTCGAGTTCGAGGATGCCGACGAGG
This sequence comes from uncultured beta proteobacterium, assembly GCA_903905655.1. Lineage (GTDB taxonomy): Bacteria > Pseudomonadota > Gammaproteobacteria > Burkholderiales > SG8-41 > PALSA-1004. The sequence goes on from CAIVHG010000028.1 coordinate 2,293, forward strand.
AGATCTCGCTGCCCGTGTTCAGGATCATCGACGCCTGAGTGTGCCAGATTCTACGCCGCACGTCGATTACCGGCGGTGATTGGTCCGGGGAGGTTCTCGCGGCTGCTCAGTTAGTACAGTTTTGAACGCCGCATCGCGCCCAGGAGCTGCGATGGCGCGGTGATCTGCGCGAGATAGGGATGAAGCGGCTTCTTATAAACGCTGGTGATCTTCCTCACATAGGCGCGCGTTTCCGCGTAGGGCGGGATGCCGCGGTACCTTTCCACCTCGTGCTCGCCGGCGTTGTACGCTGCGAGCACCAGCGCAACATTTCCTTTGAAAAATGCCATCAGCCACTGCAAGTAGGCGAGACCGCCCTTCAGGTTATCCACCGCGTCGTAGGTGTGCGTCACCCCAAAGCGCTGTGCAGTTTCCGGTATGAGCTGCATCAGGCCCTGCGCGTTCTTCGGCGAAACCGCGCGGGCGTTGAACGACGATTCGGCTGAAATCACCGCCATCACGAGCTGAGGATCGACCGCATACTCTGGCGCGAGACGCTGCACGAGCGCTTCGATCTCGTTCTTGTCCGGGTTGGTGTTCGATTGCGCGGCGGCCCGTGGTGGTGGCTCCTGGTTCAGGCATGCCGGCATCACCGTTTCGGCTTGCCGGCTTACCTGTTGCAGCAGTTGGCGTGCATTCGCGTCGCCCCGGTCCGCGGCGCGGCTGAATAATTCCGCTGCGATGCCTTCGTCGCGCGGCACGCCGCGTCCCCTCGAATAGATCAAACCCAGCCGCACCACGGCCTGAACTTCTCCCAATGCCGCCGCTTTGCAATACAGTTCGTTCGATTTCGAATAATCCTGCCGCACGCCATCGGCATTCTCGTATTTTGCAGCCAGCGCTACGATCGCTTGCGCGTCGCCGCGCGTCGCCGCGGCTTCGAGCTCCGCTAACGACGCATCCTGTTGCGCGTTCGCAGAGTGTGCGCAGGCAAGCATGGAGAATGCGGCTGCTGCAATGGTTGTGCCGCGAGTTTTCATAATATCGGGTGTGACTCTGCCAAGCGCTTTTTGTTCACTTCATAGGGGGATATTATGATGCGCCTTAGTATATCCGAGTTGATACACGTCAACGGGACTCAAGGGATATTCCAAGGATCTCAAGGCGGGTTCGGTACAGGAGCGGACTTGAAGCTAAGCGCGGCATGACAAGGGCAGGGTAAATGAGGCGCGATTGCATTTCTGCGGGGCTGCGCATGCGATGGGCGTAGAATTCCTGAGTCCGTGATCAACGGATATTTTTGTTCGATCTTTATCTCAGACATCGACTTGAGGCTTTGCATGACATCCTTCGATTGGCAGTTTCCATATCCTTCACAGCGCATGCCGATACTCGCTGCGAACGTGGTGGCGAGCTCACAGCCGCTCGCCGCGCAGGCAGGATTGCGCATGCTGATGCAGGGCGGCAATGCAGTAGATGCCGCGGTCGCCACCGCAATTGCATTGACGGTGCTCGAACCAACCAGCAACGGCATCGGATCGGACGCGTTCGCGCTGGTGTGGGACGGCGAGAAACTGCATGGACTCAACGCTTCGGGCCGCTCACCCAAGGCATGGACTGCGGAGCGCTTCAGCGGCATGCAGACCATGCCGGTGCGCGGCTGGGACGCGGTGACGGTGCCCGGTGCTGTTTCAGGATGGGTGGCGCTGTCGCGAAAATTCGGCAAGCTGCCCGTCGCCGACCTGTTCGAACCCGCAATACGCTATGCGGCAGACGGCTACATGGTCACGCCGACCATCGCCCGCCTGTGGGCGCAGCAGGTGCCGGTGCTCGCGTCGCAGCCCGGATACGCCGCCGCGTTCATGCCGCGCGGGCGCGCACCGCAGCCGGGTGAGCGCTTCGCGTTTCCGGACCAGGCGCGCACGCTCAGGCGCATTGCCGAGAGCGGGGGCGAAACGTTCTACCGCGGCGATCTCGCCGCGGCGATCATCGCGCATGCACGTGAGCAGGGCGGCGCGATGACGCTGGAAGATCTCGCGGACCACCACGTCGATTGGGTCGAGCCCATGGGGCAGAACTATCGCGGCTACCGTCTGCACGAACTGCCGCCCAACGGGCAGGGCATCGGCGCGCTCGTTGCACTCGGCATTCTAGAAAATATCGACATGGCAGGTTATGCGGCCGATACTGCGGACAGCCTGCATGCGCAAATCGAAGCCATGAAGCTGGCGTTTGCCGATATTTACGAATACGTCGCGGACCCCGCCGCGATGCGCGTGCAACCGCTGCAGATGCTGGACCCGGGCTACCTTAAGGCACGCGCCAGGCTGATCGATATGAGCAAGGCGCAAGCGCCGAAATTCGGATTGCCTCCACGCGGCGGCACGGTGTATCTCACAGCCGCCGACGCTTCAGGCATGATGGTGTCGTACATCCAGTCGAATTATATGGGCTTTGGCTCGGGCGTCGTCGTTCCCGGCACTGGCATCAGCCTGCAAAATCGCGGTTACGGCTTCAGCCTGCGCCCCGATCACGCCAACGCAGTGGCGCCGCGCAAGCGCCCGTTTCACACCATCATTCCGGCGTTCGTCTGCAAGGACGGAAAGCCGGTGATGAGCTTTGGCGTGATGGGCGGCGCCATGCAGGCGCAGGGCCACACCCAGATGATGGTGCGCCTCATCGACTACCGCCAGAATCCGCAGGCCGCAGCCGATGCGCCGCGCTGGCGCATCGATGGCGCGCTCACGGTCGGTGTGGAGCACGGCATGAGTGCCGCAGTGATCGCAGAACTCGCGCGCCGTGGTCACCACATCGAGCAGGCCGATCGCTGGAACACCGAATTTGGACGCGCACAGCTCATCTATAAAATGGATGGCGGTTATCTCGCGGCGTCGGAACGCCGCACCGATGGGCAGGCGGTGGGGTTTTAGCGTCGCGAACCTGGTCGTCGCTGCGTCGTGCATGAACGCGCAGGCCGCGCAAATCAGATCTCTGAATGCGCGGGGCTCAAATTGATTTTCTGGTAGGATGATTGACATTGACGGCCTCGCCGCCTGAGAAATGCGCGCCTGGCCTCAGTCATTTAGCGCGTGGAGTCGCTATGGTGGATGCTCGCTGGGTGTGGTCGATAAGCGCTGGGATGCTGTCTGTGGTCGCAGCACTGATGCCGGGCGCTGCGACCGCCGCGGAGAGTACTGCCGGACGCACTGTGCGCGTCGTCACACCGGAGGCGGGCGGCGGCCTTGATCTGGCGGCGCGCACCGTGGTGCAGGCGCTGGCCGCCGATCAGGGCCGCACCTTCGTCATCGACAACCGCGGCGGCGGTGTGATCGGTCCCGAGATCGTCGCGAAAGCCCCGCCCGACGGCAACACCTGGCTTTTCTACGGCAACACGGTCTGGTTGTTGCCGCTGATGCGCACGCGCATGAACTACGATCCGTACAAAGACCTGGTGCCGGTATCGCTCGGCGTCATGTTTCCGTTGCTCCTGGTGGTGCATCCATCGCTGCCCGTGAGTTCGGTCAAGGAGCTGGTGGCGCTGGCCAAAGCGAAGCCGGGACAACTCAATTTTGCGTCGGCTTCACCCGGCACGGGAAATCATCTCGCAGCAGAATTGTTCAAGTACATGGCCGGCATCAATATCGTGCGCATCTCGTACAAGGGCGGCGCTCCGGCACTGGTCTCGAACATGACCGGCGAGACGCAGATCTTCTTCCCTGCCGTGGCGCCGGGCCTGCAGGCGGCGAAATCCGGCAAAGTGAAGGTGCTCGGCGTGACCAGCGCGAAGCCCTCGGCGTTGGCGCCCGGACTGCCGACCGTCGCGGCGTCGGGCGGGCTACCGGGGTACGAATCAGTGTACCGCGCCGGTATCTTCCTGCCGGCGGGCACACCGCCGGCAATCGTGAACCAGGTGAGCCGCGACTTCGCGCGCGTGCTGCAGCGGCCCGATATCAAGGAAAAGCTTTTGACCACCGGCGTCGAGACCGTGGGCAGCACGCCTGAGGAATTTGCCGCGGCCATCAAGTCCGAGGTGACGGTCATGGGCAAGGTCATCAAGGAAGCGGGCATCCGCGAAGACTAGCGATCATAGCGTTGCCAGCGTTCGCGGCGCGCGCACACCTATAATTCAGCGCGTCGACGTCGGCATATTGCCGTCCCTTTGAATCGACTGCTGTTAGTGCGCCGTAGTGGGTATTCCCCGCATCGCTTTGTACTGATCGACGTAGCGCGACGAATCCATGCGTGCCGCGATGAGCGTGGTGCGGTTCGACTTCATGGCAACGCCGAGCGCATCACCGAGGGCGTGCTCCGTATCGACCGTGATGCAATCGGCGCCGAACGCGCGGGCCAGGTGTTCCCAGTCGATGCCGCCGATCATGGTGCCGGTGCGCGCGATGCCCTTCAGGTCCTGCTTGAGGCTCATGACGCCGAGCCCGCCGTTGTCCAGAACCACCACGATGATCGGTATGTTCTCGCGCACGCTGGTATGCAATTCGCCGGATGCGAGCATGAAGCTGCCATCCCCGGTGAATGCGACGACCGGCTGGTTGGGGTGGGCCAGTCGTGCCGCCATCGCTGCCGGCACTGAATAGCCCATGGACGCGATGGCATTCGAAGCCAGATACTGCCGCGGCGCATAAGCCGCCCAGTTAGGCACGCTGAAGAGCCGGCTCGCGCCTACGTCGCAGGTCGCGATCGTGTCGCGTGGAAGAACGCTGCGGGCGACTGACATCAGGCGCTCGGGTCCAAGTCCTTTGCTTGGAAGATTGACCGCCGCGGCAACCTCCTGGCGAAACGTGCGCGCGGCGCGCTCGCCCCAATCGAGGCCTTCGGATGACCACTCGCTGAGTCCGCGCAGGATGCCCTTCAGGTTGCCGACGACTTCGGCTGCGGCGGGAATCGGGCCGTCGAGATCCCGTACACCGGAGAGCGCCAACACCGGAGCCGAGTACGACCACGATATGGGCTGCAGTTCGACGGTGTCGAGTCCGACGGTAATGATGAGGTCGGCCTCGCTGATGACTTTACGCTCCATCAGCCCGCCAAAAAAGCAGCCGGCACTCAAAGGATGGTCTTCGGGAATCGCGCCCTTGGTCTTCGGCGTCGTCAGCACCGGCGCTCCGAGCCGCTCTGCCAGCGCCACCAGCTCCGCGCTCGCATTGCTCCAGAAAACGCCCATTCCAACGAGCAGGATGGGCTGCCTGGCGCGCTTGATCATCTGCAGCGGAGATTGCATGCTGCTGCGCTCGGGCGCGACCGGCACATCGTTGTCGATCACCGACAAGTCAGCGGCGTATACACCTGCGTCCTTCGTCCGTTCGTCGGCCGGGAGATCGAACTGCACCGGGCCCGGCGTGCCGTCTGTTGCAATCCGGATCGCGCGCCGCATCTGGTGGCGCACCGTCTGCGCATTGATCGATGAGTTCCACTTCGTGATGGGCGCATAGAGGGAGAGCTGATTCAGGCGCTGTCTCAGGCCTGTCGCATACCGCGCATTAGCAAGCTGATCGGTGATCGCGATGAGCGGGCAGCGGTCCATCCAGGCGTGCGCGACGCCCAGCACCATGTTGGCTGCGCCTGGCGCGCGCGTCGACACGCAGACGCCGGGAGAACCCGTGAGTTCGCCCCAGGTTGCGGCCATCATTGCCGCGGCGGGTTCATGCTTGTTCAGAATGAAGCGCATGCCGCGCTGGCGCGCTGCTTCCATCAACTCCAGCGACTCCTCGCCGGGAATGCCGGTGAGAAACGGTGTTCCGGCCTTTTGAATCGACTCGGCGATGACTTCGACGACGCTGGGCATGGTGTTTACCTCTTTCTCATTTAAGCTGAAGTATGCCTCAAGTGGCGGTAATCTTTCCATTGTTTTGATTTCCTGTGCGCGCCGAATCGAGCCGCTAGCAAGGATCGAGTCGGCAGGCGACGCTGCGCGGCTTGCGCTGAACTGATTCAGTGATCATCGTTGCGCGTTCTCTGGGGAGCTGAAACGTGAATTCGCGCACGCTGTAAAGGGTGCAGGGGCGAGCGCGAATTTCTCAAGCGCGGCTTGGGGAGTTTGTCCGCCACTGAACCCGGTTAACGTCTAAAATAAGAAGTGAAGCGTGAGCGCTCAGCGTGGCCGGCGCAAATGCAGAATATCTAGGACAAGATGAGCGCATCCGCAACTGAATCCCTGGTCAGAAATCTGCTCGCGATCGACTATGACGCGCTGCCCGCCGCAGTCGTAGAGACCGCACGGCAGGTTGCGGTCGACGGCCTCGCATGTGCGTTGGCCGGCAGTGCGGAGCGGCGCGGTGTGGGACGCCTCTGCATCGATTATGTGCGCGAGATGGGCGGCGCGGCACAGGCCTCGGTGATCGGCGGCGGCTTCAAGACGTCGATGCAGAACGCTGCGTATGCGAACGGCACGATGATGCATGCGCTGCTGTTCGACAACAGCATCAATCCGCCGATGCACCCGACCTCGCCCTCGCTGCCGGTGATCCTCGCGATCGCTGAGCATCGCAAGTTGTCTGGCAAGCGTATCGTAGAAGCGCTTGTGGCCGCCATCGAGGCGCAGATTCGCGTGCGCACCGCGTCCACCGGGCTAGCGGTCGGCAGGGGATGGCACACGCCCGGGATTACCGGGATCTTCGGCGCGGTCACCGCGGCTGCCAAGCTATTGGATCTCAGCGTCGAGCAGGCCTGCATGGCTTTCGGTCTGGCAGGATCGCGCGCGTCGGGGCTGGCGGTCAACACCGGCACCATGACGAAGCCGTCGCATCCGGGCCATGCAGCGCGCATGGGGGTCGAGTGCGGCGTGCTGGCTAGGATGGGCTGGACCGCGAGCGCCGACGTGTTTGGCGCCAAGGGCTATTTCGATACCTTCATGGGCGGCATCGCGCAACTCGATGCGTTGAGCGCAGGCTTCGGCACAGAGCCGCTGCGCATGTTGAACTCGGGTGTGGGATTCAAGGCGTTCCCGTGCAACTACTTCACGCATCGTCTCATCGACGCCGCGCTCATGCTGCGCGCAGCGCATGACATCCGGGCCGCTGATATCGAGCGCGTGGAGATCGTGTTCCCGGATTTCGAATACGTCAATCGGCCGCAACCGGCGAGCGGCCCCGAAGGCAGGTTCAGCGCGCAGTACACGACGCTGCTGGCATTGATCGATGGCGGAGTTACTCTAGACTCGTTCACGAACGAAAGGCTCGCCGCGCCCGACGTCTGCGCGCTGTTGCCCAAGGTCGCCTTCCGTGTCGACAAGTCCATCCCATTCGATAAATTGACCATGCACGTAGTCGTCAGCGTGTGGCTGAAGGACGGGCGCATGGTGTCGCAGCGGGTCGACAAGCTGATCGGCTGGCCTGGAAAGGACGGCAAGCCGCTCAACCGCGAGCAGCGGGTGCGGAAGTTTCGCTCCTGCGCGAGCCGGGTGGCGAGCGCAGACGTGGTCAACCGCATGCTGGAACTCGCGGAGCATATTGATGAGCTGCCGGATGTGGCCGGGCTCATGAGCCTGGCGCGCGGTGCGGCCGCATGAGCGTCACTATGCCGTTTCCGCGTCAACAATTATTTCAGCCTCAAAGCATTGCAGCCAGCGCAATGCCGATTCGTTGAATCCCAAAGGAGACCTGCAATGCCACGTGTGAAGCTGTTGACGGTAAGGGAAGACGTCGCTCCCGAGCATTACGCGCTGTTTGATGAGTTGGCGGCGCTGCGCGGGCGGCTCAGCGGGCCTACCCGCGTCGTGCTGCACAGCCCGGCGCTCGCCAGGCCCTGGAACAACCAGAGCGAGTTTCTGCATAAGGAGTCAGTCGTCGAGCGCGCACAGCACGAGCTGGCGATCGCTGCCGCAGCCCGCGAACGCGACTGCGGTTACATCTGGAACGCGCACTCGAAGCACGCGCGCAAGTTCGGGATCAGCGAGGCCACGCTGAGTGCTACCCGCGACAATGCGGCATTGGACGGACTGCCGCCGCTCGAGGCGGCGATCGTCGCTTATACGCGGCAACTGTTGCGCGCCAACCGCGTGGATCAAGCTACCTTCGATATCTTGCTGAATGCCTACGGTAAGCAGTGGCTGGTCGAGCTGACGGCATTCATCAGCCGCTACGCCGCATTGGCCGGCATCCTCAACAGCTTCGAGGTACTGCCTGGAGCTGACGCCGAGCCATTGCCTGTGCTCTTGCCCAATGCTGCATCGCGGGGAGTGGTCGCACCACCGCGGGCGACACCACGCATTGTTCCGATCACTCAGCGTGAGCAAGTCGCGGAGGGCGATCGCGCCTACTTCGACGCAGTGGCCACGGCGCGCGGCAGCCTGCGCGGGCCGTACCCCATTCTGATGTATAGCCCGAAGTTTTGCGTGCTGGTCAGTGAGGTGAGCAACTATCTGCGTTTCCGGTCCTTGATCAAACCTAATGCCGTTGAATTGTGCACGATCGCCGTTGCCCGGGAGAAGGACTGCCGCTACGTGTGGGCGGCTCATGCGGGCGCAGCGCGCAAGGCCGGCGTCAGCGAGGAAGCGATTGCCGCGGTGCGCGGCCGCGGCGAAATCGCGGCGTTGCATCAGGAAGAAGCCGACATCATGGACTACGTGCGCCAACTCCACCGTACTCATCGCGTGGCGCAAGCGCTGTTCGATCGGCTGAGTGAGCGTCATGGCATTCCATGGCTGGTGGAGCTCACGGCGCTCATCGGCCACTATGGCATGGCGACGGCACAGATCAATGCGTTCGAAGTGGCGCCGCGAGCGGATGCCGATCTGTTGCCCTTGTGATTTCAGCGGCCCGGCAGAGGGCTGCAGAGATGCGGCCCTTTTTCTTTTTTATCGGTCCCCGTTTTCCATAGGCGTAGAATCTCTGAGTTCGTGATCGGCGCGTTCTCTGAGTGCCGTCGGAGCGGACGCCAGCATCGGGTCCTAAGCTGGCTGGAAACATACTATTCCGGGGGAGGATATATGCTGCGACCACGTCTTGATCTGTGCGTGCTTGCCTTGACCGTCCTGGCAGTAGCGCACGGCCCATCGTCAGCACAGAGTTATCCTGCCAAGCCGATACGCATCATCACCTCCGAAGCGGGAGGTGGAGCGGATATCGCGTCGCGCCTGGTTGCGCAGGGTATCTCGGGTCCTCTGGGGCAGCAGGTGATCGTCGACAACCGCAGAGGCGGCGTCATCCCCGGAGAAGTCGTGTCGAAAGCGCCGCCCGACGGCTATACGCTCCTGCTCTTTGGCGGCTCGTTCTGGCTGCAGCCTTTCATGCAGGAGCATGCGTCGTATGATCCACTCAAGGACTTTGCGCCGATCAGCTTGGTCCTGATGTCGCCGAGCGTGCTCGCCATACACCCCGCAGTAGTGGCCAATTCGGTGAACGAGCTCATCGCATTGGTAAAAGCCAAGCCGGGAGCGCTCAATTACGCGATGGGCGCACCGGGTTCCTCCACCCATCTGGCGGGCGAACTGTTCAAGTCGATGGCGAAACTGGATATCGTGGGCGTCCCGTTCAAGGGAACCGGGCCATCGCTCAACGCCCTGATCGCCGGTGAAGTGCAATTGTCCTTTCCCAATGCGACTGCAGTGACGCCTCACATCAAGTCCGGTAGATTGAGGGCCCTCGGCGTCGCCAGTGCGCAGCGTTCGGCCCTGGCGCCGGATCTGCCCACATTGGCGGCGTCCGGCTTGCCGGGTTTCGAGACGGGCACGACGCTCGGCGTATTTGCACCTGCCAAGACACCGGCAGCGGTGATTGCCAAACTCAACACGGAGATTGTCCGGTTCCTGAGTAATGCAGATGTGAAAGAGCGGTTTCTCAAGGCCGGGTCGGAAGCGGTCAGCAGTAGTCCGGACGAGCTTGCGGTAACGGTAAAAGCCGACATGGAGAGACTCGGCAAAGTCATCAAAGACGGGCATATCCGTAGCGAGTAAAAAGGGAGAGAAGCAAATATGTCGAGCATAGGCCCTACGGCAAAGATCTGTGAATGGGTATGCGCCACGCGTTACGAGGACATCCCGGAGGATGTGCGCGACGAGGCCCTCAGGGTGCTCTATGACGAGGTCGGCGCCATGATTGCCGGCGCTACGCTCGAATCGTGCAAGCCGATCGTGGATCTGGTGCGTAAGCTCGGCGGCTCCGGCGAATGCACGGTCGTCGGACATCCGCTGCGCGCGCCTTTGCTGAATGCCGCCATGGCCAATGGGGCGATCGGGCACGCCGATGAGGTGGACCCCACGTCGGTGCACGGTGCCGGTCATTTCGCCGCAACCATGGTGCCCACTGCGTTGACGGTGGGCCAATACGTGGGCGCGTCCGGGAAGGTATTTGTCCGCGCCTTCGTGCTGGGGGCGGAGATCGCAGCGCGCATGCAATCTACCCTCAACTCACAAGAGGCGCGTCCCGAGTTCTACTACAGCGCCGGCGCCGCATTGGGTGCCGCTGTCACCACGGGACTGCTGCTGGGGCTCACTGCGGACAAAATGGAACACGCGCTGGGAGCGGCGGCCATGGGCTGCGCGCCGCTGATGAGCCTGCACCATGAGGATCTGCATCAGACCAAGGCGCTGGCTTACTCCGGGCGCACGGCGCGGGCAGGCGTGGAATCCGCATTGCTGGCGCAGAACGATTTCCACAGCCCGCGCGAAATACTCACGACGGAAAACGGTTTCTTTCATGCATTCACCGGTGATCGTGAGCTCGGCCATCAGGTGGTGACGGATTTGGGCAAGAAGTACCTGATGAAGGACCTGCTCTACAAACGCTACTCTGTAGGCGGCCCCAACCTCGCGCCGCTGTATGCCATTCTGCAGTTGCTGAAGGCCCACAAGCTGAACGGAGAGGAGATCGAGCAAATCGAGGTCACGGGGGCGGGCGGCCGGGGCGTCGGGATCGTTGATCGCCATCCGTCGATCCATACCGAGACGGTGCTGGCGCTGGCCGCGTGCTATGGCGAGTACACGTTCCAGCACGCTCACGATCTCAGTTACTGCAAGGCACCGCGCTATGTGGACTTCCTGAAGAAGACCCGGATCATTCTCGTGCCGCGGGCAGGCCCCTCGGTCAGAGCGCACCGGCTGGAGGCCAAGATGACCGTGCGCACCCGCGACGGCCGCGTGCTGCAGCAGGAAGTAAATTATCCGCTCATGACACCGTCCGAGCTCGAGCAGAAATTCCGGGCGCTGGTGGGATTCAGGCTGGGCGATGCGCGAACCCTGGATCTCGATCGTAAGCTGAAAGGGATTTTGCAGGCGGACAACGTGGCGAATCTGGTGAGCGATCTGGAGATCGCCTACTAGGAGGCAATGACGATCGCGCGTGCGACGCGACCGCTGCCCCCAGCGGCCCAATCAAATTTCTCAGCTTGCCGCAATCCGGGTGCATATACGCAGCCTGTGCCCGATCTGCAATTTACTTTGCTACTCTTGAGTTGGGCTATACTGCCCGCCGTCAGAACCTGAAGCGGAAAAGGAGTGAGGCCAATGATCTCAGCATCGAATTCCAGTTTTGCCCGTTTGCTTTGGTCGGCGCTTGCCGCGGCTGCACTTTCGATGGCGGCAATTACGGTCTCGGCGCAGCGTGCGGACTTCAGCACGATCCAAATCAAGACCACTAAACTCACCGATAGCATTTACACCCTCGAAGGCTCGGGCGGCACGATTGGCGTGCTGGCGGGTCCGGACGGCGTGTTCATGGTGGACGGCCAGTTTGCGGCGCTCACCCAGAAGATCGTCGCCGCCATCAAGCAGATATCGAATGCGCCGATCCGCTACATGGTGAACACGCACGTGCACGGCGACCACACCGGGGGCAACGAGAATCTGGGCAAGATGGGCGTGGTCATCATCAGCCGCCCTCAATTGCGCGAGCGGCTGATGCATCCGTCGCCCGCGGCGAATGGCACGCCGGGCGTGCCCGCGCCCGCTGCTGCGCTCCCGGTGTTGACCTATGAAGGGCAACTCACGATGCGCATGAACGGCGAAGAGATCCAGATGATTGCGATTCCGCGCGCACATACCGACGGCGACACCATGGTGTATTTCCCCAAATCGAATGTCATCCTGTCCGGCGACTTCTACCGTTCGGTGGGCTATCCAAATATCGACCGTGCCAATGGCGGCAGCCTCAATGGCCTGGTCGACGGGCTGGGCGCGCTGATCGGCATTGCCGGTCCCAACACTAAGATAGTTCCGGGCCATGGCCCGACCGTAGGCCGCGCGGAAGTGACCAAGACCCGCGACATGCTGCTCGTGATGCGCGATCGCATCGTGCAGATGGTCGCACAGGGCAGGACGCAGCAGGAGACGCTGGACGCGCATCCGACGGCTGACTACGACGCGAGCGTTCCAGAGGCAAAGAACAGCATGGACCGGTTCGTGACGCAGATGTATCAGGAGCTCAAGGCAGCGCAGTAACTGGAGTTCTAGATCAACGTATCGCGAAAGATCGTAATCTGCGCAATTAAAATAACATCGCACTAGCGCCCGGATCTATTCCGCCGGGCGCGCCAAATTAAGCGAAAGGGCTGCAGAGATGCAGCCCTTTTCCTTTTCTGCAGTCCTGCGTTTTAAATAGGCGCAGAGTTTGTGACTTGGTAATCGATGTGACAACGTCATAGGAATGTTGGCGCTTGTAACATTTTCTTACAAAGATTCACAGTTTCGAAGAATGTATGTGAATGCACTCCGTTACATTCAGGCATCAACCCATCGTTTGATGCGCACGCTGCCGAAAAAAGGCGAGCCATCGAATGACGCACGAACGGGAAATTTGTGCTTGCGGGTAGTCACGTGCGCAGCGCTCCTTCGGAGCGGGCAGGCGAAGCGGATTGAAGTTTCAATTTAGCAAGGGGAGATTGAATGGGAAATGGCGCGGTGGGAAGAAATTCGTCGTTGATCGCTGTCATGACGCTGCTGGTTTCTGCGTGCGGTGGAGGCGGCGGGAGCGGATCTACCGCGGCGACCGTACCGCAGACGACATTCGGTTTGCAGGCACAGGTTGCCAATGGCGAGGGGGCGGCCGCGACTTTCACGACGGATCCGAGCGGCAATATCGATCTTGCCAATCCATTCTTCAGGGCGCTGGGCAACGGGCGGTCGTGTGCAAGCTGTCATGATCAGAATGCCGGATGGAGCATCACGCCCGAAACGCTTACGACCCGCTTCAACTCGACGAACGGGCTGGATCCGGTATTTCGCACCGTCGATGGGGCCAATTCTCCGAACGCACCCGTCGGCACCTTGGCGCAACGTCAGAGCGCATTCAGCATGCTGTTGACGAAAGGTTTGATACGCGTCGGATTGCCCATACCTACCGGTGCCGAGTTCACGCTCGATGCTGTCGACGATCCGTACGGGTTCGCCTCTGCGGCACAGTTGTCCCTGTTTCGCCGTCCGTTGCCGTCGACGAATCTAAAATTCTCCGTCGTCACAATGTGGGACGGGCGCGAGACAGCAGCCGACACGAATCCGGGGTCTCAGTTTTGCGTGCGCGGCAGCAGTCCGCTGCGTTGTTACGGCCCGGTTGATGCGAACCTGCTGAGCCAGGCGAACAACGCGGTCATAGGGCACGCCGAGGCTGCCGCGGGACTAAGCGCCGCCGATCAGCGTGCGATCGTGGACTTTGAAACGAAACTCTTCACCGCACAGGTAACCGACAGCGCGGCCGGCAGTCTGACGGAAGGCGGCGCACTGGGCGGCCCGGTCAACCTTAGCCTCAACGACTTCTATTTCGGCATCAACGATTTTTCCGTGGGCGACTATCGCAGCGGCGCGCCGTTTAATGCCGCTGCCATGACCAATTTCAGCGCCTGGCTGCCTGTAGGTCCACCAGCAGCGGACGCGGTCACTGCGGCGCGACAATCCATTGCCCGTGGTGAACGCGTTTTCAATACGCGCGCGTTCACGATCAGCGGCGTGGCAGGTTTCAATGACGATATCGGCCGCACGGTGGTGCAGGGGACTTGTTCCAGTTGTCATTCGACGCCCAACTCAGGGACGCATTCAGTGCCACGCCTGATGGACACCGGCGTTTCAACTGCCGCGCGGCGCACGGCGGACCTGCCCCTGTATACCTTTCGCAATCTCAGCACCGGTTCGGTAATCCAGACCACCGATCCTGGCGTTGCGCTCCTGACCGGCAAGTGGGCAGACATGAGCAAGATGAAGGTGCCGAGCTTGCGCGGTCTCGAATCGCGTTCGCCCTATTTTCACGACGGATCGGAGAACGATATTACGCAACTCGTGCGGTTCTACGACCGGCGCTTCAATATTGGATTTACTGCACGCGAAATCGCGGATCTTTCGGCCTTTCTCAAGGCGCTGTGAACCAGCGATCCGCGGAAGTTTGTTGAATGGGCGGCCTTCGCCTTCATGGTGGACTAAGCGAATTGTCCTGACGCCGCGGTCTTCATCACGTAGGCGTCAAAGGGCAATGTGGTCAGAGCAGCTTGCATGGCAGGCAGCGGGTGTGACACGTCCTGCACTGGCTTATGATTGCGGAAATTATTCTGCGTTATGGGCCAGCGCAGCGATTATTCTGCTATCGTAATCAGGAGAGGGGCTGGCATGATCAATTTTCTGGGAAAGGATGGGCGATGAGCAAGATGCATGATGACCGGATGAAGCGCGGCTGGGCGCTGCTGAAGCGCATGGGGCGCGAGAAGAACATGCTGAACCGGAAAGCGACTTACCCGGACCTCTTTGATATTTCGGTCGGGCATCTATTCGGAGAGATCTGGACGCGTCCCGGCCTGAGCCTGCGCGAGCGGCAGTTGATTACGCTCGCCACCAACATCGCGCTGGACCGGCCCCACGGCAACCACTATCATTACCGCAGCGCAAAGCACATCGGCATCTCGGAAAAGGAGATCGTGGAGCTCATCATTCAGGTCGCCGCTTACGCCGGGTGGCCGGTGGTGGGGCATGCCATCTCCCAGTACGACCAGGTGAAAAGAGAAGATGCTGAGAAGGCGCAGAAGGACAAGCTGGAGCTGAAGAGCAAAGCTAAAGCCAAGACCAAGACTGCGAAGAAGAAGCGCTCAGCGTAAAGCCGGATTGTTGTTGCGGCTGCGGGGGCACTTGCGGATTGAGAAATGCAATTGGCCTGCGCGCGTCGCTGCCATGCTGCAGCTAGTGAGCACTTTATTCCGAGGTCTACGACAGGAGGGGAAGCGATGATCGGCTTGCGTCTGGTTTCATGTGCGGTCCTGATGGGGCTGGCGGTTCTGGGTTCGGGCGTGGTGTCGGGCCAGAATTATCCTGCGAAGCCGGTGCGCTTGATTTCGCCGGGGTCAGGCGCGACTGAACTCGTTGCGCGCTTGATTGCGCAGGGGCTCAGTGAGCGGATGGGGCAGCAGGTCTTCGTCGATCTGCGGGTCGGCGCAGCCGGCAACATCGGTGCGGAGACAGCAGCGCGGGCGCCCGCGGACGGCTATACGCTCTTTCTCGCTGCACAGCCGCACACCGTAAATGCCACCCTCTACAAAGATCTGAGCTACGATTTTATTCGCGATTTTGCGCCGATCAGCCGGTTGACTACCTCACCGCTGTTTATCGTTGTCCACCCATCACTGCCGGTGAAATCCATCGCGGAGCTGGTCAGGCTGGCGAAGGCGAAGCCTGGCGTAATCGATTACGCTTCCGCTGGGGCCGGCGGTCCGACGCATTTGGCGGCGGAACTGTTCAAGGCCGCGGCGGGGATTAATCTGGTGGAAGTGCCGTACAAGGGCGGCTCGCCCGCGGAGATTGCGTTGATCGCCGGCCAGACGCCGCTTTACTTCGGCCCCGTAGCGACCCTGCTGCAATTCGTGAAGGAAGGGCGCCTGCGTGCGCTGGCTGTCACCACCGCACAGCGCCTGCCGGCGCTCAAGGACTATCCAACGGTGGCGGAGTCGGGTTATCCGGGCTACGAGGCCATCAACTGGCACGGGCTGGTGGTGCCGGTAAAAACCCCCAAGGACATACAGGTGGTTTTATATAACGCGGCAGTGGCTGTGTTGAAGCGTCCCGACATCTTGAAGCGTCTGGAAGACGTCGGCCTGAGCGCAGTGGGTGACCAACCCGAGGCGTTCGCGCAATTCATCAGGGCCGACACTGAAAAATGGAGAAAGATCATTCAGCAACGGGGCATCACCGCCGAATGACGAAGGGCGGAGGCTGCCGCGTTGCTGCGCCGCATTGGCTGCTGATTCGCAACCGACGGCTGCGAATCGGCGCGCTTAAAGCAGCTGCGGTTTAACTTTCGCGCGGGCCGCGGATTTCCAACAACACGGCCTCGACCTGCCGCCAGCTCTTGGATTGCTCCGAGTCTTTCTCACCCTCAAAGTACACGGCCTTTTGAGCAGCCGTTGCGATGGCTTTGGCGCCCTGTGTTTCGAAAAGGTGGCGCGCAATTGCGGAAATATCTGCTACATTCATGATCGGGTTCCTCCGGAAAACGTTGCCAAGCATCATGTTGCTCGACAATGCGACTGTGGGTTTTGACTCGAATCAAAGTGCTAATAGATATCATCAAACGTGCATTACGACGGAGCAAGCTTATATTTTCTGCGATTAACGAACAGAGGAAACTTGATATGAAAACGAATTTTTCAATTCTGCTGCTCCTCGCTGCTGCGTTGATGTTCGGCTGCGCCGACATGGGATCGCCGGGTGGAACCAGGTTCGGCGAAGTCCCCGCTGTGGTGCCGGGTCCGAACGATCGCGAGGGTAATATCACGGCCATCGAAGTCATCAAAGCCGACAGCAGTTACCGGCTCGGCATAGGCGCGGCCATCGGCGCAATTGCCGGCGGCCTGTTGGGTTCGCAGGTTGGCACCGGGTCGACCACGAATGCTGCAACGGCAACCGGTGCCATAGTGGGTGGTGCTGCTGGCAGCGTTGCAGAAAGCGCGCTTCAGGGGAAAGACGCCCAGCGAGTGACGGTCCAGATGAGAAGCGGTGGCCAGGTGACTATCATGCAGCCGGTGGACAACCGGCTCAGCAACGGCATGAACGTGCTGGTCACGGGTAGCGGCGAAAATGCGCGTGTGATAGCGCGCTAAGGTGAAGGCGCGAACGCTCTCCGTTCTGGCGGAGCAGGACTAGCGCTGTTGCAGCGGAGATGAACTCACGAGGCCCGGCGTACCCGCTGCTGTGCGAAGTGCATCGTTAGTGGTGCACTCCGAGCGCATTCATAAAGCGGTGCTTGATCGCCGTGGGGCTGGACAGCCCGCCGCTCACGACCGGCAGCACTTCGGTCAGGCAGTGCAGGAACCACGGGCCGGGTTCCTTGAGGGCGCGATCGGCGGCTTTCTGGAACTCCGCCAGCGTTTCGATGCGTGCCACGTTGGGGTAGCCTGCGCCCTCGGCGACCTTGGTGAGGTCGGTGTGAAATGCAGTCGCGGTCGGCTGCCCGCCGGTCA
>CAIVHG010000029.1 GCA_903905655.1 uncultured beta proteobacterium
CAGCATCTGCGGGCGCTGGATGGTCGACCACACGGTGAGGCGCCGGTTTTCATAGCGCGCTACGACGCCCAGCGGCTCGAGCGGCGGGTTGCCGCTGCGGTTCATGCGATAACGGCGGCGCAGCACCAGCGGCGCGTCCTCGAACAGCGAGCCCGGGGCCTCCTTGGAACCGTAGTTTCCCTCGAGCGCGAGGTTGCCGGCCACGTCCTCAAAGATCTGTTCGCAGCCGGGCGTAAGCGACGCTTCGGGGTCGAGCACCGGAGTCTGCTCCTCGAACTCGATGTCGATCAGGTCGGCAGCGTCTTCCGCAAGGTAGCGGCTCTTCGCCACGACTGCGGCAACGGCTTCGCCCTCGAAATGCACGGCGTCGATCGGCAGCAGGTGATAGGAGGGAAGGTTGTAGGCCTCGGGCGCCAGCTCGCTCGCATGCAGCACCATCGACGCCCGCGGCAGTGCAGTAGGGACGGATTTGCGGATGTCCGGTCCGGTCGCGACATAGGCGACGCCGTCGGCGGCCGCCGCGGCCTCGGTGCTGATGCGCTTGATGCGGCCGCGCGCGAGCGGGCTGCGCAGGAAGGCGACCTCCAGCATGCCGGGCAGCTTGATATCCGCGATGTAGTTACCCTTGCCGGCCAGCAATGCCGCGCCGTCGGAATGATAGATGAACGCATCGTCGGGCGCGGCTTCTTCGCGGGCGAGCAGATCGTCCAGCAGCGACGTGTCGTTCGAGGTGACCTCGCTGATGCTCATTTGACCTTCCACTCCTTGCTTACTTCGACGATGGCGTCGATGATCGGCTCGTAGCCGGTGCAGCGGCAGATGTTGCCGCTCAGATGCTCGCGAATCTTTTCGCGATCATGGCCGATGCCTTTGTCCAGGATGTGGCGCGCCATGACGAGCACGCCTGGCGTGCAGTAGCCGCACTGGAATGCGCAGTGCTTGATGAATGCTTCGCCGAGCGGCTCCAGTTCCGACCCCGGTTGAGAGAGATGCTCCACCGTTTGTATTTCGCGTCCCTGCGCTTCGACCGCCAGTGTCAGGCAGGAGAGCGCCGGCTCGCCGTCGATTATTACCATGCAGGCGCCGCACACGCCCTGTTCGCAGCCCAGGTGCAAACCGGTCAGCGCGAGCTCGTCGCGCAGTACGTCAGCCAAAGCGTAGCGCGGGTCCACCGTCAGTTCGTGCGTCACCCCGTTCACGCGCAGGCTCACTGCAACGGAGCGGGATTGAGTGTTGTTGTCAGCCATGCGTAGTCGACCTCATTGCCATATTCGATTCCATTGACGATCTCGCCCGAATGGGCCGGCAAGTGTAGGGCGGGGCACACCCGCCATTGCATTCTTAGGGGTATCGGTACACATCCCCAGGTTCGATCATCGTCGGGGACCGTGTGTCTGCCGCGTGCGGGGCCGTGCCCGCGATCGCCAGAATCCTTACCATGATCGCCTTGATATGAGGTATGAGTATCGGTAGTATAACAGCCGCTTCCACGGTGCTCAACGGACGCTGCGCGGGCAACGCGAGCCGGGCACGGCACGGAACGTCGTGCGCACAGATCAATGTCGCAGCCCGGGATAATTCAAAGCTGCTGTTCGGAATGAAGGCCGGTTGCTAATCACAGCGTTTCAAGAGGAGGATGGGCATGAATAAGCCGTCGCAGGCACGCAGGTTCGATCGTCGCGATTTTCTGAAGCTCGGCATGGCCGGTGTGGGCGCTGCGGCGCTCGGCGCTCATGCGCAGGAGGTCTATCCGAGCCGTGCGATCGAGCTTGTGGTGCCATGGGGGCCGGGCGGCAGCGGCGACCTTTCCGCGCGCGCGTACAACGATACGCTGGGGCGGGCGCTCAAGGTCCCGATCAGCGTGGTCAACCGCGCAGGCGGCTCCGGAGTGGCGGGCATCAATTACGTGGTGCACGCGAAGAACGACGGCTATACGCTGCTCGCTGGCGACCAGGCGTGCATCGTGATCAGCCCCTTGCTCATGAAGGAGCCCGCGTTCGATCCGCTCAAGGACCTGGTGCCGATCGCTTACATGGGTTCCAGCTGCTCGGTGTTCGCGGTGCGCGCTGATTCGCAGTTCACCTCACTCAACCAGTTGATCGATTATGCGAAGAAGAACCCCGGCAAGCTGAACAATGCGGTGGCCGGATTCGGCACCGCGGGCCAGTTCAACACCGAGATACTCTCTTCGCACAACAACCTCAACATCGTAAGCATACCTTTCAAGAGCGGGCCCGAAGCGGTCACGGCGGTGATCGGGGGGCACGCGGACCTCGTGGCTAGCAGCTTCATCACGCTCGGGCCCCACATCAAGTCCGGGCGCCTGCGCGCGCTGGCGGTGAGCTCCGGCCGGCGTTTTCCCGCTTTTCCCGACATTCCGACGACGACCGAAGCGGGCCATCCCTATGTCAACATCGTATACTGGGGCGGAGCGCTGTTTGCGCCGCCGGGGACTTCGCAGCGCGTGATCAGCGTGCTGGCGTCGGCTGCGGAAAAGGCATTCAACGATCCACAGGTGATCGAGCGCGCGCGCAACGCCTATATCGACGTCGAGTACAAGAACGGGGCGGAACTCAAGAAATATCTCGACGTGGAGATTCCGCGCACTGCAAAGATCATCAATGATGCCAAGATGGAGAAGAGTTAGCGCACATTGAGCAGGTGCGCTATCACGCTGAATTAATCTTCGGCTCTGCTCGCTTCGGCGCGTTCCTTTGAGATGACTAGCGCATCGTTGCGAGCAGCCGGTCGATCACTAAATGCTCGTTCAGCGTATCGGCCAACCGATCAATGCTGGCCTCGCGTAACGCAGCGTAATCGACAGGTGCTGGACGCGACAAACCCGCCCACGCAAGCAGCGCCACGCACGCTTGAGGATGTTCAAAAAGGCCGTGAAGATAAGTGGCTAGCACCTGTCCATCCTCGGATACCGCCCCGTCGGGCCGGCCATCGTCGAGTCGGATCGCTGGCCGCGCTAGACTCGGCCCGCTGCTCACGCCCATGTGGATTTCGTAGCCTGATACCTTCGCCTGGGACGCGGCGAGCTGGCCGCACACCTGGCGTAATTGTTTGGCCGGCTCGAGTGTGGTCTCGTAATCGAGTAGAGCCAGGCCGGACTGGCTGCTCGGTGCGCCTTCCAGGCCTCGCGGATCATGCAGCTTGGTGCCGAGCATTTGCATGCCGCCGCAAATCCCGATCAGCTTGCCGCCATAGCGCAGGTGCCGTCTGATCTCCTGAACCCAGCCCTCGCGTTCGAGCCAGAGCAGATCGGCCTGCACGCTCTTGCTGCCAGGCAGCACGATTAGATCGGCGCGCGGTATGCGCATGCCTGGACCGATAAAACTAAACTCGACTTGCGGATGCGCGCGCAGTACATCGAAATCGGTGTGATTGCTGATGCGGGGAAACACTGGGGCAATCACCCGCAGCCGCTCGCCATCTGTTTTCTCGCTTTGCTCGGCCTGGATTGCATCTTCCGCATCAAGATGCAGACCATGCAAATAAGGCAGCACGCCGAACACTGGCTTGCCGGTCTTTTGCTCTAGCCATTCGAGGCCTGACGTGAGTAATCCGCTATCGCCGCGAAAACGGTTAATTACAAAGCCCTGGATGCGCGCGCGCTCGGAAGCCGACAAGCATTCCAGAGTGCCTAGAAAGTGCGCGAACACACCGCCGCGATCGATGTCGGCGACCAACACCACCGGGCAATCGACCGCCTCGGCAAATCCCATGTTGGCGATGTCGCGCTCGCGCAGGTTGATCTCCGCTGGGCTGCCAGCGCCTTCCACCAGCACGCAGTCGTACTGCGATTGCAGCCAGCGATAAGACTCCATTACCGCTGTCATCGCACGCGGCTTGTACTCGTGATAGGCGCGCGCGTCCATGTCCAGGCACACCTTGCCGTGGATGATGACCTGCGCGCCGGTATCGGAGTTCGGCTTCAACAGCACTGGATTCATGTGGCTGTGCGGCGGCACGCCGGCAGCCTGCGCCTGCAGTGCCTGGGCGCGGCCGATTTCACCGCCATCCGCGGTCACTGCGCTATTGAGCGCCATGTTCTGTGGCTTGAACGGCGCTACGCGCACGCCGCGTCGGTGCAGCACCCGGCACAGGCCTGCCACCAGCGTACTTTTCCCCGCATCCGAGGTCGTGCCCTGCACCATCAGGGTCCCGCGCAACTTGTTCATGAAGCCATCCCTAATCGCGTCAGGCCCGAGCTGCGGCGTGCTGTGCCCACTGCGCTACGATGCGTTCCAGTTGTGCCAGACCTTCGGTGATCGCAGCCGGCCCAGGCGAAAGTATGTCGGCTGATTTTATTTCGTGCAGCTGGTCGTTGGCCACCGCCGGCACTGCTTCCCAGCCAGCGCGGGCGCGCACCTGCTCGGGAGAGAATTTCTTGCCGCA
Source organism: uncultured beta proteobacterium (assembly GCA_903905655.1). GTDB lineage: Bacteria > Pseudomonadota > Gammaproteobacteria > Burkholderiales > SG8-41 > PALSA-1004. Next base: position 4,405 of record CAIVHG010000029.1, read on the forward strand.
CCAGGAACCGATGATGATGTCCGGCGCGCGCCTGACGACTTCAGCAGGATCCGCAATGATGCGCTCGCGTGCAGCACGTCGCCGCGACTCTTCGGCAAAACAGTCCTCGCCGCCCGCTGCCTCGATCAATTCCGAGACCCAGCGAATGTTCGAAATCAGTGGATCGTGCCATTCCTCGAAGTAAATGCGCGGATGGCGTGGCAAGCTGCGTGCGCGCAGTCGCGCCCCGTCCAGCAGTTCCTGCAGCTCTGCTACGAGCCGATCCCCCGCCGCCTGCCTGCCGACCAGCGCGGCCAGCGCAGGAATCATGCGAAAAATGCCGGCCAGGTCGCGCTGATTGAACACGTGCACCTCGACTCCGGCGCGAATCAGCTCGCGCACGATCTCCGCCTGCAGGTCGGAGAAAGCGATTACCAGATCCGGCTCGACTGCCAAAATGCGCTCGAGCTTGGCAGTGGTAAATCCGCTTACCTTGGGCTTCTCTTTACGTGCTCGTGCCGGTCTCGTAGTGAAGCCGGAAATGCCGGCGATGCTCTCTTCCGCGCCGAGCAGGTAGAGGGTCTCGACCGCTTCGGTCGACAGGCAGGCGATACGCTGGTAGCTCATGATTTTCTCATTTCGGGCGCTTGGCGCGCACTGCATCAAGGGACTCGCACATTTGCTGGGCTCCGTCGAGAATGCGCGGCGCATGGCGACTGATCAGATCAGTTGGAATAAGAAAGAAATTGTTGCGGGCCGTAGCAGTGAGATGGGTCCATTTTTTCCAGCCATCCAGTCCATCCTGTGCCTTGCTATTGATGATCGCAGTGCCAATGGCTTCCGGGGCAGCCTCCAGCACGGCCTCGGTTGAAACGACTGGCACCAGCGGCTTCAGGTCCGCGAAAACATTTTGTCCGCCGCATAGGCGGATGACATCGCTGATGAGATGTTCGCCATTGATGGTCATCAGCGGCTTTTGCCAGATCTGGTAGAACACGCGCACCGGCGGGCGGCCGGCGTAGCGCTTGCGCAGTTCGGCTTCGCGTGCCGCAAATGCGTGCGCCGCCTGCGTTGCCACAGCTTCAGTGCCAGCAAGCTGACCGAATTGTTCGATGGCGTGTGCAATATCGCCAAGCTTGTGCGGCTCGTTGTAGAACACCGGGGTGCCGAGCTTAAGCAGCTTGTCGAGTTGGCGCTGTACATTGCCATGCAGCCAGACCACGATCAAATCCGGCTTGAGGGCCACGATGCGTTCCAGGTCCAGCTGTTGGTTATTGCCGACGCGCGGGATCGCCTTGGCCGCCTCCGGATAGTTGCTGTATTCAACGGCGCCTACAATGCGCTCGCCGGCGCCGGCGGCATACAGCAGTTCCGTGACGTGTGGTGCAAGGCTGATGATGCGCCGGGCGGGTTCCCTGAGCACCACGGTTTCGCCCTTGTCATCAACCAGACGAATTTCCGCGTGAGCCGCGGCACAGCACAGCACAAAGGTGATGCCGAGTAAGCACCCATGTAAGAAGTTTTTCATTTGCATCGTTTAATCTCGCGGTAGTTTTTGCAGTGCTCGATCGCCTGTTCCAGCCGTCGCCATTCGTCCTCAATGCCGGGCAGGCCGAAACGGATGCCACCCGGCTCGGCAGCTTCAAACCAGCGTGTCAGAATCGCCTGTTGAGCGAGTTCCCGGTGTAACTCGCCAGCGCGCTCATCCTGCCACCACTGGAACAGCGTATTGCCTTGCGCGGCAATCCCGGCACGCGCCAGCAACGTATTGAGCCGAACGCCAGCCTTGGTCAGAGCAGCGCGCGTGTGCGCTTGCCAGGCACGGTCCGCAAGTGCCGCACTTGCAGCGAATTGCGCCGGTCCGGACACTGCCCATGGCCCGAGTTCGTCTTGCAAGGCGCGCAGCAAGCGTGCGTCGGCGAATGCGAAGCCGATGCGTGCGCCGGCAAGCCCGAAAAACTTGCCCAGCGAACGCAACACGATAAGACCCGGCCGGGCAGCGTACGAGCTTAGGCTCGCTGCTGGCGTCGCATCGATATAGGCCTCGTCCACGATCAGCCAGCCGCCATGGGCAGAGAGCGTGGCGTGCCATTCGAGCAACTGTGCTGAGTCGATGCGCTCGCTCGTCGGGTTGTTCGGGTTGCACACGATCAGCACGTCGGTTTGCGCCAGCCGCTGTTCGAACTCCGGTATAGATACCGCCTGCACCATGTGACCGTAGCGCTTCCAGGTATGCGCATATTCGTTATAAGTCAGCGCGCCCAGCGTTACCCGTGAATGCGGGCGCAGCCGCGGCAAAGCCTGGATTGCCGCTTGGGTTCCTGCTAGCGTCAGCATGCCATCCGTTTGGTAATAGTCGCTTGCCGCTCGTTGCAGTGATGCGGAATTGCCAGGCAGCCGCAGCCAGTCATTCGCCGGCACCTGCGGCACCGGATAGCCAAGCGGGTTGATCCCGGAGGAGAGGTCGAGCCAACGCTCCATGGGGATGCCATACTCCCGCGATGCGCGTGCGAGGTCGCCGCCGTGCTCAAGCATGCCCGCTCCACTGCGCGGCGAGCGCGATCAAAGCCAACAACGCAAGCCAGGCCACGACTCCAGCTGCCACCAGGCGCAGGGCGCGATCGATGTCCGTGGCGCCCGGCGCCTGACCGGCCCCGAGTTGCGGACGCTCTTCAATATGGCCGTGGTAGCGCGCTGCGCCGCCCAACTCCAGTCCGAGTGCGCCCGCGCCTGCCGCCATGACCGGTCCCGCGTTGGGGCTTTCCCAAGCGCGCGCCTGCATCTGCCAGCAGGCAAGGCCAACACGGGTATTCCCAAGCAATGCGTAGGTGAGTGCAGTGAGCCGGGCTGGTGCGTAATTCATGGCATCGTCAAGTCGTGCCGCGGCCCAGCCGAAATGCAGATAGCGCTGAGTCTTGTAGCCCCACATCGCATCGAGGGTATTGACCAGACGATAAGCGATTACGCCGGGCGCACCGCCGAGCGCAAACCAAAATAACGCCGCGAACACCGCGTCATTGCCGTTTTCCAGGACCGACTCGACCGCTGCACGCGCCACGTCAGACGCTGATGCATCGCTCAAATCGCGTGTCACAATGCGCGACGCCAGTGTCCGGGCATGGTCCAGGTCGGCAGCAGCAATTGCGCCAGCTACCGGATGAACGTGTTCCCAAAGACTCTTCGCCCCGAGCGCGAAATACAATGCAGCAATATTGATCAATATGCCGGTCCAGGCAGGGCCATATGCAACAGCTGCCGCAATGGCGACGACGGGTACGCTGACTGCCAAGGCCAGCGCGAGCACACCAAGCAAGCGAACCTTGAACACTAAGCCCAGCGGCGTTCTGTTGAGCCACGCTTCAATCCAGTTAGCGGACTGCCCGAATCCGACCAGCGGATGCAGGCGACGCGGTTCACCGAACAGCGCATCAAGGGCGACGCCCGCGCAGATCAATGCGAACACCTCGCTCACGGTCAATCCGGCCAGCATGCTAAGCGCTGCTTTTAGCCACGACGGGGCAACCAGCAACCATCCACACGACTTTCCCAGCGGATGCGGCGATCGCCTGATTGAGACGGCCGCTCTCGTCGACGAAGAAGCGGCTGAGAGCGCCCAACGGCACCACGCCCATGCCGACTTCGTTGCCGATCGCGATGATCTCCCCGGGTACTGCTTGTAAAGCGTCAAGAAAGTCGGCGCGCTCGGCGGTAAACTGCGGTCCGGATTCGATTAGCGCGACCTCGCCGTTGCCTGGATGATCTGCCAGAATCAGATTGGTAAGCCAGAGGGTGAGGCAATCGATGACGATGCAACGGTCAGCGCGTGCATGCGCACGTAGCGCCGTGCCGAGCGTACGCGGCTCCTCTACCGTGATCCAGTCGGCGGGCCGCTGTGCGCGGTGACGCCGAATGCGTGCGTCCATCTCGGTATCGCCGGCATGCGCTGTTGCGATATAAACCACTTGCAGGCCGCTTTGGACGGCGAGCGCCTCCGCATAGCTGCTTTTGCCAGAGCGTGCGCCACCGCTGATCAGCGTGATCATGCCGATACCTCCGGCGTGGCGCAGTCATTCCAGTAATCGGTGTATACCAGCTTGTCCAGATCGGCGCGCTGCGCCCAGCGCTCCATCTCCAGCATCGGCCGCGGATAGAACTCGTGTACATGGCCCAGACACAGCACTGCGACCGGCCGGCTGTCTTCCGGCATATGCAACAGCACGCGCAAGGATGCGGGATCGAACATCGATACCCAGCCCATGCCAATGCCCTCGGCACGCGCTGCCAGCCACATATTCTGGATGGCGCAGGCCACGGACGCGAGATCCATCTCCGGCATGGTGCGGCGGCCGAATACGTGCCTTTCCCGCCCGTCAGCGAGCGCTGCCACCAGCACTTCACCGCATTCGCGGATGCCTTCCACCTTGAGGCGCATGAACTCGTCTTCGCGCGTATCGAGCGCCCGTGCCGTGGCGACGCGCTCGGCTTCGACCAATGCGTGGATGCGCCCGCGCAGCGCCGCATCACGCACGCGTATGAAGCGCCAGGGCTGCATGAAGCCGACGCTCGGTGCGAGATGCGCTGCGTGCAGCAGCCGCTGCACCAGCGCTTCATCGAGCGGATCACGCAGGAAGTGACGCATATCGCGTCGCCCCGCGATGACGCGGTAAACCGTCTCGATCTGCTCGGGCGTGAAATCGCTCATGGCTGTCCTGTAAGCAGCGCGACTGCCGCCGCCGGATTGGAAGGGAAATACGAGTGCAAATAGGAAGCGGTGAGATTGCCGCGGCGATAGATGAATTCCCCCTTGCCATAACGGCGCGGCACGCACTCGAATGCCGGCGCAAGCGGCGTCGCAAGCTGCGAATAATGAAAGCTGTGGCCGCGCAGTTCGCCTTGCGGCAGCGTGAGCGACTGCAGCCCGAGCGCAGCAAGGCGCTTTTGCATGCTTACCTTTCCGGGTAGCAACCCGCTCATGGCGTGTTCGACACCATCGAGTGTCGTCAGGGTGTCGAACAGCACCATCATGCCACCACATTCGGCAAGCAGCGGCTTTTGCGCAGCGACGAACGCACGCATCGACTCAAGCCAGCGGCGATTGCCGGCCAGCTGCGATGCATGCAGTTCCGGATAACCGCCAGGCAAATAAAGAGTGTCGCTAGCGGGCACCGCTTCGTCGGCCAGGGGTGAAAAGAAAACCAGCTCGGCACCCATCTCGGAAAGCCAATCGAGATTGGCTCGATAGAGAAAGGAAAATGCCGCGTCGCGCGCGATCGCAATGCGGCGCCCGGCCAGCAGCGCATTGGGCACAGACGCTGCGGGTTGCGTGAAAGAAACTGCGGGTGGCAGCACGGTGTATCCGCTTTCCTGCATCAGGTCGGCGAGCTCATCGAGAATCGCTGACAACTCGACCAATTCGCCCGCTTGCACCAGACCGAGGTGACGCTCGGGAAATGGCCGCACTGTCTTCGGCAGCATGGCAAGCATAGCAATGTCGGTGGGCAGGCTGGCAGCGAGCATGCGCGCATGACCAGCGCTCGCCACACGGTTGGCGATGACACCGGCAAACGGCACGGCGCGGTATTCCTTCAAACCTTTCGCCACGGCACCGAAGGTCTGTGCCATGGAGCCGGCGTCGATCACTGCAGCGACCGGCACACCGAAGGTCACAGCGAGATCGGCGGCGCTTGGATCACCGTCGTACAACCCCATGGCGCCTTCCACCAGAATCAAGTCCGCAGTGCGCGCGGCTGCGGCAAGCAGCGCACGCGAGCCCTCGATGCCGACCATCCAGCAATCGAGGTTGTAGACTGGCGCACCGCTGGCCGCCTCCAGAATCATCGGGTCGATGAAATCGGGCCCGGTCTTGAACACGCGCACGCGCCGTCCGGCTCGCGCATGATAACGGGCGAGCGCCGTAGTCACCGTTGTCTTGCCCTGGCCGGAAGCGCATCCTGACACCAGCAGGGCGGGGCAATTCAAAACGGCTGGCGTGTCAGTTGAATGCGGGCTAGCCATTGAGATACTCCAGACGCCAGACGCCAGCAGAGGCGCGCAGCAAATTGATTCCGCCAAATTCCAGGCGCAGTTCGGGATAGTGCTCCCGCTTTAATTGCAGGCAATGGCCCAGCGTGGCGCGAATTGGTCCGGCATGCGTCACGATCGCGACGCTTGCGGCGGCGCACTGGATAACTTCCATCAGCGTTGCGCTGACGCGTTCGTACAGCTCGCTATATTTCTCGCCACCCGGCGGGGCGACGTTCCAGTAGTCCTGCGTCCAGCGTTCGCTCTGGTTGCGGTCGATCTCATCCCAGCGACGCCCTTCCCATTCGCCGAATTTCATTTCGCGCAGGCGTTCGTCGATCCTCGGCGCAATTCCGAGGCGTTCCCCGATGACTTGCGCCAGCACGCGACAGCGCGTCAGCGGGCTGGTCCAAAGTGCAGTGACTGCCGGCAGGCGTGCGGCCACAGCCGCGCACTCGCTCAGGTGCGTAGGCGCCAGCGGCACGTCGAGCTGCCCGTAGCACAGGCCGGCCTCGATCTGCGGGCGCGGGTGGCGTATCAGGTAGAGATCCATGCCAGCAATCCGAGATAAAAGCCGATCTCCGTGATTTGTTGTACTGCACCCAGGCAGTCGCCGGTATAGCCGCCGATGCGCCTATAAAAGTACTGCGCCGCGACGATGCGCAAAGTCAGGGCAAGGCCTGCGGCAGCAATGCCGCCACTACCCAACCACGCGAGCGGAACGAGCGCAAAGAAGGCGGCGCAGGCCAACGCAGGGTGGGAGATGCTTTGGGCGGCCGGTCTGGCGCGCGCGCTGGCGTCCTCGCGCACGTAGCGTTGCGTATAGATCAGCGACACCGCCATGAAGCGGCTGAACGCATGTGCAGCGGCAGAGATGGCGAGGAACTGCGCAGCGGGCAGCGCGGCAAGCGTGGAAAACTTGAGCAGCAGGACAAACACCAGGCCTAGTACGCCATAGCTGCCTACACGCGAGTCTTTCATGATGGCGAGAATCTGCAGCTTGTCATTCCCGCCGCCAAAGCCGTCGCAGGCATCGGCGAGTCCATCTTCGTGAAAGCCGCCCGTCAGCAGAATGCCCGAGAGCATGGCGAGCAGCACCGCAATAGGCTGCGAAAACACACGCATCGCGAGCAGGAATACGACCCCGGTAAACAGGCCGACGAGTATGCCCACCAACGGGAAATAGCGCGAAGCGTCGTTCAACTGGCGCTCGGAATAGCCCACCCAGCCCGGTACCGGCAGGCGCGTGAAAAACTGTATCGCTGTCAAAACCAGTCGCAACTGATAGCCCATAGCCGCTCCCTTTCAGGAATTCAACTTGTCGCTTACGCCGGCGCTGTCGAAGCTCGTCATCTCGTTCAGGAAATTCGCAGCCAACTGCACAAGCGGGTAACACGCTGCCGCGCCGGTGCCTTCGCCCAAACGCATGCCGAGAGCGAGCAGCGGTTCGCCGCCAAGCAGTTCGAGCATGCGGCGATGCCCGGCCTCGGCCGAGACATGCGCGAACACGCAGTATTCGAGCACGGCAGGGTGGAGCCGGCTCGCCACCAGCAGTGCGCTGCTGGCGATGAAGCCATCCACCAGGATAACCATCCGCGCTTGCGCCGCCGCAAGAAACGCTCCCACCATCATCGCGATCTCAAAGCCGCCGTACTCGGCGAGCGCTTCAAGCGGCGCGAGCGCTCCCGGGCGGCGCGCCACGGCACGCTCGAGGATCGCGCACTTGCGCGCGAGACCTGCGTCGTCCACACCCGCGCCGCGTCCGATGCAATCGGCGAGCGGCAGTCCGCCAACGCGATGCAGCAGCAGCGCGGCCGATGAAGTATTGCCGATACCCATCTCACCGCAACCAATGACGTTGGTCCCCTGCGCGATGCACTCGCGTACCAGCTGCGCCCCGGTTTCGACGGCGCGCGCGCATTGCGCCGTGCTCATGGCCGGTTCGTGCACATAGTTGGCAGTGCCGTGCGCGATTTTGAAATTGCGAAGCTCGGACTGTTCCGGGAAATCGTGGTTCACGCCGGCATCGATGACCTGCACCGCAATACTCGCCTGGCGGCTGAAAACGTTGATCGCCGCGCCGCCGCCTAAAAAGTTTTGCACCATTTGCCAGGTCACGTCCTGGGGATAGGCGCTGATGCCCTCCGCGACTGCGCCGTGATCGGCAGCGAATAGAAGTATCTGCGGCCGCTCAAGCTTCGGCGACTCGGTCTGCTGGATGAGGCCGATTTGCAACGCCAGCGCTTCCAGGCGGCCCAACGAGCCGAGCGGCTTGGTCTTGGTGTCGATTTTCCTGCGCAGCGCAGCCTCCAGCGTGCGCAGCGGCCGGGTGATCGCGAAGTCCGTAACGACGGGCGTTTTCACCATTCAACTCCCTTTTGGGCGCGTATACCTTGTTGGAAAGCGTGCTTCACTACCGTCATCTCGGTGACAGTGTCGCTGGCTTCGATGAGCGCCGGCGGCGCGGCGCGACCGGTGATCACCACGTGCTGCATGGGCGGTCGCGCGCGCAAATCGGCCAACACCTTTTGCACGTCTAGGTAGTGGTGCTTGAGCACAATGTTGAGCTCGTCGAGCAATACCAACCCCAGGCCGGGGTCGGCGAGCATGCGCCGCGCGTGGTCCCAGCCGGCTTCGGCTTTGCGAATATCGCGCTCGCGATCCTGCGTCTCCCAGGTGTAGCCATCGCCGGCAATGTGAAATTCCACTTCGTTTGGGAAGCGGCGAAAGAACTGCTCTTCGCCGGTCGGGATTGCGCCCTTGATGAACTGCACCACCCCGACCTTCATGCCATGACCGAGCGCGCGCGCCACCATGCCAAAGCCCGAGCTGGATTTTCCCTTGCCGTTGCCGGTGGTGACGATGATTAAGCCGGCGTCGCGTTGCGCGTTTTCCATCTTTTGATCGACTACAACTTTCTTACGCTGCATGCGCGCCTTGTGACGTTCGTTGATGTCGTCACCTTTGTTCTCTTCTGTCATGTTCACTCCGCTATAAATAACATCCGACCGGCCGCTTCGATACGCGTAACGCGGTGGCCAAAAGCGCACCACAGATCGGGCTCGGTCATTATTTCGCTGATCGGCCCCTGCAGTACCGTGCCCTGAGGCGTGAGCATCAGGGCGTGGCTGGCAAAGCGCGCTGCCAGATTGAGATCGTGTATCGAAAATAGAATGCCTTTGCCGCGCTCACGAGCCAGGTCGCCCAGGTGCCGCAGCACGAGCACCTGATGATGCAGGTCGAGGTGTGAGGTCGGCTCATCGAGCAATAGCAGTGGCGGGTCCTGCGCAAGCAATGCCGCCAGCGCCACGCGCTGGCGCTCGCCACCGGAGAGTGTCAGGACGTCACGTTCTTCGAATCCAGCCAGATCCACAGCGTCGAGCGCGGCCAGCGCAATCGCGCGGTCGTTCTCACCTTCCCATTGCCAGCGCGCGAGATGGGGATGGCGCCCCATCATTACCCCGTCCAACACGCTGGCGCTGAAAGCATCGTGCAGCGTTTGCGGCAGGAAACCGCGCAGCCGTGCCGCTTCAGTCAGAGGCCAGGCGTCAAGCGCCTTGCCCGCCAGCCGCACTAAACCGGCTTGTGTTTTGCGTAAGTCCACCAGGGAGTGCAGGAAAGTGGTTTTACCCGAACCGTTCGGACCGAGCAGGCACCAGATCTCGCCGGGATTGAGTTGGAAACTCAGCCCGCGAACCAGCGCGCGTTTACCTACATGCAGTGTCAAGTCCTGCACCTCAAGCAGCGGCGTGCTCATCGCTTCCCCGGGGCGCGCATGAGCAGAAACATGAAGGCTGGCACGCCAATGAGTGCGGTGATGACGCCGACGGGCAACTGCTGCGGCGCAATGACAGTGCGTGCAGCCGTGTCAGCAAGCAACAGCAGCGTTCCGCCCGCGATTGCACAGGCCGGCAGCAGAACGCGCTGATCGTTGCCGAGTGCTAAGCGCAGCGCATGCGGAACAACAAGGCCTACAAAGCCAATGGTGCCGGCTGTAGTCACCGCCAGTGCCGTTGCCACGGACGCGATCAGATAGACGATGTAGCGCAGGCGTGTCACGTGTACCCCGAGCGAATGTGCGAACGCTTCCCCTCGCAGCAACACGTTGAGGTCGCGTGCTGCCGGGTAGACGACAGCGAGCGCAGCCGCCAGCAGCAGCATAGCGGGAAGCCACGATTCGGCGCCGTTCAGGTCCCCCATAAGCCAGAACACCATGCCACGCAGTTTGGCCTCCGGCGCCATGGTAAGCATCACCATGATAATGGCGCCCCAGCCAGCGGCGATCACTACGCCCGTGAGCAGCAAGCGTGGCGAAGCGTCGACCGCGCCGAAGATTTGCTGGCGTCCGAAGTCGCGCCGCGCGAGTCCGAGCACCAGCAGGATTGCAGTAAGCGCCCCGATCGCTGCGCCGAGGTCTATGCCGAATACGCCGAGTCCGGCCAGCATTGCACCCAGCGCACCGACCGCCGCGCCGCCCGAGAGTCCCAGCACGTAGGGATCGGCGAGCGGATTGCGCAGCAGGATTTGCATCAGTGCGCCGGCCAGTGTGAGCAATCCCCCGGTGGCGAATGCAGCCAATGCGCGCGGCAGACGCAACTTGAGGACGATCTCGCTTGCCAGGCTGTCATTGGGCAAAGATATAACGCGCAATACATCCAGGATCGACAAGCTGCTGCTGCCGATGGTCATCGCGAGCGCGAACGTGACGAGGGCGCACGCCAGGAGAAACAACCAGATGATTAGCGCGCGTCGCAAAGGTCGTCCTATTGTTGCCACGCAAGTGACACGAACAATCCTCGGCCCGGCGTGTTGAAGCCATGTGCGACCTGGTAGTACCTGTCCAGGACATTTTCCAGGCGCGCTGCGAGGTAGGTGTTCTTGGTGAGAGCGTAGCGGGCGGTCAGGTTGACCACGGTGTAACCGCCAAGCGTGACTGGCGCACTGCCGACTATGGTGTTGTCCGGACGCGAGCTTCCGACGATCGTTTCCGCGCCCAGACGCCAGCCGGAAAGTGTGGTATTCATTGACAGGTTGCCGAAGGTTTTGCCGCGGCGGCGCAACTGAGCGCCGGTCGCAGTGTCGATCGGATTCTGCTCCGTTAGGCTCGCGCGCAGATCCCATCCATCAAACTGGCCGGTGTAACTAAGCTCGGCACCTTCGACGCGCGCCTGCCCGATGTTCAGCGATTGGAAAACTCCGGGTGCCACCGTTACCGATTGGATCAGGTTCTGGTACTCGGTGCGGAACAGCGCCAGTCGCAGCAGATGTATGTCGGCAGCGTACTGCACCCCGAGCTCGTTGCTCAGCGCCTTCTCGGGCTGCAGGGCGGGATTGCCGAAGCCCGGGAAGAACAACTGATTGAAGGTCGGTGCCGTGAACGCATTGGAGCGCATCGCCGTCAGCTTCCAGCGCGGATTGATTTCGTAGCCGTAGCCGATGAGCCAGGTATTTGCGCCGCCGAAATCAGAATACAAATCGCGCCGGACGCTCGTTTGGAATTGATGCTTGCTGAGGCGCCCGCTGTAGGCAAGCACCGCGCTATTTACATTACGTCCGGTAACTTGGTAAGCGGTGGTGCTGTCTATACTTTGCTGCTGGTGTTCCAATCCTGCGGTGATGACATGCCCGGTGGCAACGCTAAAATCGTTTTGCCATTGGTATTGCATATTCGTGGTGTTGAAGCGTCCCGCGCTTATACCGTTCGTATAGCTGGTCGACTCGTCGGCCCCCCGCGCGATGGTAAAGCGCGATTTCCATAGCGAGGTGAACTGATTCTCAGAGTAAAGGGCGTAGCTCGACAGGGTGTCATCCAGGATATTGACATCGGTAGGCTTGCCGGATGCGCTGTCAAACTGGACGTTGCCGGTACTTTGGTAGGCGCGCAGGCCAATTTCGTGGCCAGCGGCGAGGCGTCGCGATAGCTGCCCCGAGAAACTCACGTTACGGTAGCCGTCGTTGTCAGGATTGGCTTTGGGGGCCTGGCTTGTATTGATGGCCGAAAAGCCGTCGGTCTGAAACCGCGAAACATTCAAACTAAAGCGCGTGTCATCGACGCTTCCGCTGTATCCGGCCGCTACGCGGTCGGTGCCGCGAGAGCCCACCATCGCCTGCGCTTCGGCGTGCGGCGCGCCGGACCCTTGTTTGGTAAATATCTGGATCACGCCGCCGATGGCACTTGCGCCATACAGCGCAGAAACGTTGCCGCGCACGATCTCGACCCGATCGATTTGATCCAGCATCACGTGCTCGATCGAAGTCGTGCCCAGCGTCGCCGAATTAATACGCACGCCGTCGATCAAAACTAGCGTCTGGCGGCCGTCCCCGCCGCGCATAAAGATGCTGCTCGTAGTGCCGATGCCGCCATTTTGCACAAACTCGAAGCCGGCTTCACGGCGTAGCAGATTAAGCAGATCGGGGGCTTGCGATTCGCGGATTTCCTTTTGGGTGATGACCGTGGTGTGCGCAATGGCGTCGGTCAGCGGCTGCGCCAGCCTTGAGGCGGTGACCACCACCTCGGGGGCCAGCACAATGGCCTGCTGTTGCGCGGAAACCGGAATGGAAAATGAAAGTAAGAGCGCGGCAAAAAAATGCAATTGAATTGGGCGCTGATTGCCCATAGGTACACTCCCTCGACTGGCCAGCGTCCCCGTTGGCCGATAGGTAACTTGACGCGTCGGTGGAGAAAAAGTCGGAAACCAATGGCATGCGTCTGGCGCACAGCCTATGTACCGACCGCAGCCTCCAGCAACCGCGTCGCTCGCTATTTGGCCGGTCTCCGGGCTGACAAGTCTTGATGCGCTCACCTTCCCACGGCATGACGCCGCAGTGGTTCGAGACTCGGGGAGAGTCTCGGAGAGCGCACCCGCACTTGCTTACCGTTGCGGGGGCAGCACAGGTTGCCGAATAACTCGGTTCCTGTTTCCCGTTTAACCCGGGCCGCCGAGGCGGCCCGGACACCAAAAAACTGTCGGTGAGTATACACGGCGCCGGGGTTGATCGCTACGCTCGCTCGCACGGGAAATCAGAGAGACTCTGCATTAAAAATGCGAAGCGCAACGATCGATAGGTAAGTCGATGTTTCGCGTAACGGTTTGGCAAAAGACCGCGACCAGAATCCGCCTGCCGAGTGGCAAAGATGATTGTCGTTTGACTGCACCTGCTACTTGACACCGCCAATCCGACAGCGGTAGCGATTCGATCTGCGCTTTGGATGTGTCAAGTCTTACGTCTTACCAGATTCGCAGGACAATGGATTTCACGATAACGAATATTTGCAACTCAAAGCGCACATGCAATCCCCTGTATTATTCGCCGTTCGCGCAGATTTGCAGGACGGGCAGGGTTCGCAGTAGACTGCCCCCGCCGCTATCGCGTGTGCAGTGTTTATTTTTGAGTGATGCGTTGGCGGCGGGTTGCCGGACCGTGCTAAGGACATGATGATGAAAAGCGCAATCGCGTTGGCGATGACCATCGCCCTGATGGGCTGCACCTCGACCATGATACTGTTGCCGCGCGACAGCGGCACTCTGTACCGGGGCACCATGAAGAGCAGGAACATGAATATCGGCACCCTGACGATTCAGCTCGAGGACAAGACCTGCACCGGCACCTACGCGCGCGCCGGGAGCGGGGACCTCTACGGATTATTCCAGGGCAATGCGCAAACCAATGTGCAACCCAATTTGTCTGCAGACGCCTACCAGTTGCGTAAGGACAGTTCGGCCTACAAGGCGCTGATGAGCTGCTCCGATGGCACGGGGCTGCGTTGCGACGTGGTGGGGGCGGGCACCGGCGCCGGTGCCGGCGTTTGCGCGGACAGCAAGGGGCGGATGTTCGATCTGATCTATACGCCCTGATCGCCCCCCAGGCAGGCGTGGGTTAGTGCCCGTTGTTGTTACTGGACGGCTGCGTGTGCGTTGTCGTCCGGCCTTCTGGAAATCACGGGATGGTGGAGCCAGGCCGGGTAGGGTTTCCACGCGGACACCCATGCGGGTATGGCTGGTCCCGGCATCGGCCGCGCGATGCCGTAGCCCTGAGCCAGCTCACAGCCCAAGTGCAGCAGCGACACGCCCTGTTCGATCGTCTCCACGCCTTCGGCAATGGGCTGGCGGTGCAGCGCAGTGGCCAGGTTCAGCACCGCTCCCAGAATCGCGTCGTTGTCCGGATCGCCAAGCGTGCCGGCGACGAAGCTGTGGTCGATCTTCAACTGGGTGACCGGCAGGGATTTCAGATAGGTGAGCGAGGAATAACCGGTTCCGAAATCATCCAGGGCAAACTCGACCCCGATGGCACGGCATTTTTTGATGACATCGGAGACGTGGATCAGGTCTTCCAGTGCGCTGGTTTCCAGCACCTCCAGCTTGAGGTCGCCGCGTCTTAGGTTGAGGTGTGCGTCCATGGCACCGCGCAGCCACGCGACGAAGTCGTCCCGCTGTAGCTGCAGCGCACTGACATTGACGCTCACCGGTATGCGCAGCCCGGCAGCGTGCCAGACTTCGATCTGCGTCAGCGTCGTGTCGATGACCCATTTCCCGATTTCGACGGCCAGCGGATGGTTCTCGATGACCGGCAGGAACTCGGCCGGAGGCAACAGCCCCTTGTCCGGATGTTGCCAGCGGATCAGCGCCTCTGCCCCGATCACTGCGCCAGTGCGCATGTTCACCATTGGCTGATAATGCAGCACGAACTCGCGCTCAGTGTGGGCGAGCGCGATGCGATCTATCGTTTCGTGGCGCCCGCGGGCGGCGCGGTCCTGCTCGAGGTTGAAAACGTGGTAGCGGTTCTTGCCAAAGAGCTTGGCCTGGTACATCGCCTGGTCGGCCTGGCGCAGCAGCTGATCGGCGTCGATATCCTCAGTCTGCGGGTAGAAGGTCACGCCGATGCTGGCGGAGACTTCGAGGATGAGTTCGCCCACCCGCACCGGCTGGGAAATCGCCTCGAGCAGGCGCGTAAGTATGGGCGCGCTGGCCTGCGCGTCGGCCAGATCCATTAGCAGGACCACGAACTCGTCGCCACCCAGTCGCGCCAGCGTATCGCCTTCGCGCAGGGCTCTCTTCATGCGTGCTGCCAGCGCCATCAGCAGCTGGTCGCCGACTTCATGCCCATGCTCGTCGTTGATTGCTTTGAAACGGTCCAAATCCAGGTAGGCCAGCGCCAGCGCTTCGCCGTGGCGCTGGGCAGAGGCCATGGCCTGCTGCAGACGGTCTGCGAGCAGGATGCGGTTGGGCATCGTGGTCAGGACATCATAGTGCGCAATGAATTCGAGCTTGTCCTGGTAGCGCTTGCGCTCGGTGATGTCGTGCAGCGCGCCCACGTACCCGGATTCGAACTGCACCATCGACAGCTCGGTCCAGAGGGTGGAGCCCGAGTCGTGCAGGAAGCGCAGCACCGCCCTGGTGGTCTCGTGCGCCAGCCGCGTCTTCTTCAGAGTCGCATCGAAGGCGGAGCGGTCTTCCGGATGTATGTGCTGCTCTAAGGTTTGCCCGATGACGCTTGATGAGGGCGAGCCCATCAGAGTGTCCCATGCCGAATTCAGAAAAACGATATGGCCGTCTGCATCGAGCTCGAAAACGATTTCGGTGAGCAGATTGATGCGCCGCCGAATCCGCGCCTCGCTCTCAACCAATGCTTCCAGCAGCTGGTTGTTCGCCGCAACGTTCAGGTCATGAAAGAGCGATTCGGTGGCCATGATGCTTGCGGTTCAGGCACTGGCGTTGGTGTCAGTTACGCTGGCTGGCCTTCACCGACCTCGGCGCTCTCCATGACCGTGCCATACAGCGGGAACACGTTGTTGAAGTAGAAAGCCTGTTCGACGGCGGTGCGTCCCGACGTGCAATCCGAAAGCACCGCGACGCTGTAGCCGCGTTCGTAAGCCGCGCGCCCCGTCGAATCGATGCACAAGGAGGTGACCATGCCCGCCAGCAGCACGTGCTTGATGCCCTTGGACTTGAGCACCTCGTCGAGCTGGGTGTCGGAAAACGCGTTGAACCCGACCTTGCCCTTGATGTAGAGGATGCGGTTGCCAAAAGGCTTGAGCTCGGCGATGTCTTCGGCGCCTGGGGTGCCCAGCGCGAATGCTCCGGATTCCTTGATCTTGTGCAGGATGCCTGAAGGATTGGCGAGCGCGCGGTAATCCGGCGCCAGCACGATGGGCGTCGAGATCATCGTGATGTCAGTGGACGCGAGTCGTTTTATCAGTGTCAACGTGTTGCTCAGCACCTCGTCCACGCGGCCCGGCACTTCGACCACGCCGCGCAGGATGCCGTCTTTGGCAAAGTAATCGTTCTGGTAACCCACCAGTATCAGTGCGGTGTGCTTCAGGTCCATTCTGCGCTCCCCCGTAGATATTGCGAAAATTCTACCATTATTCGCCTCTCGCACCGACTGCGCCCGTCGTAGATGGCGTTATCAGCTGAATGGCGGGGGCGAGTGCGCTGGCGCGCTTTCCGCAAACCGCTGGCTTCGCCAGTAACGGGTCCGCGCGCCCTACAACGGCTGGTCCCCCGCGCGCGTAGGGCAGGTCACACCCGCCATTGCCGTTAGTCTGTGTGGGCGAGATGCCAAGCGCAGGCAATGTCGGGAACAGACGGTGGATTGCCGACCTGCCGGCGTCCTTGCAAGCGTTGATTTACATGTTAAAATCGCCACCCGCTGAGAGCGGCGCAGGCATTGTCTGCATTGTCTGGCGCATGCGCGGTCGTTGTAGTTGTTCCTGTGTACCAGCCGGGATGATGCGGTGTCTGCGCATTGCTCCTGGCGACGTGCGGTTACGTCAGATGCGCCCCTTCCGTGGGATTCCTGACGTTGCTTGCGCGAATTTCCATCGTTCCCGTGCGGAATACCAGAGGCCCTGTGCCTTGCTGGCTTGCGTCGTGACTGCAGAAGTGCTGCAGATACAACTTCTGTAAGCTGACGCGATTGTGGATTTACACTTTTTGCACTGTCATTTAATCGGGAGTTCACTATGCGCAATCGTTCAGCATTCATTGGCCGCCTGCTTGCGGTCATCCTCGCCTTCGCAGGGTCTGCGGCCATCAGTCCTCAGGGCATGGCAGCGGATCCGGCCATTCGCGTGGGCATGATCCCCGACGCGGGCGCCACCCAGGTATCGATCGAGCAGAAGGCCCCGCTTAGGGATCACCTTGCGAAGGCCACCGGCCTCAACGTCGAACTGATCATTCCGACCAATTACAACGCTACTGTGGAAGCGCTCGGCAACGGTTCGCTCGATTTCGCCTACCTGGGCGGGCTCACTTATGTGATCGCGCACGAAAAGTACGGAGTCGTGCCCATGGTCCAACGTGAAAGCGATCTGCAGTTTCATTCGCTGTTCATCACCCAGACCGGCTCGTCGATCAAATCGCTCGCGGATCTCAAGGGAAAAAACTTCGCGTACGGCGACATCGTTTCGACCAGCGGCCACCTGATGCCGTATGCGGCGCTGACGAAGGCGGGCATCGATTCCGACAAGGACATGAAGTCGCGCTATACCGGCAGCCATCCCGCGACGGCGAAGGCGGTCGAGTCCGGCACGGTGGACGCGGGCGCGATGGACGAAAGCGTTTATCAGGCGATGATCGCCGACGGGTCGCTGGATAAATCCAGGGTGCGCGTGTTCTACACGACGCCGCCTTTTCTGGACTACGTGTGGGTGGCGCGCAAGGACGTAAGTGCGGCGGCCCGGCAGAAATTCGAAGCCGCCTTCCTTGCGTTGCAGAAGGGGCGCGACGACAAGGTGCTGGAGATTTTGCGCGGCACGAAATTCATCAGGGCAAACGACGCCTTGTATAACGATCTCAGGAAGATCGCCAAGGAACTGAAACTGTTCTAGTACACGGCACGCGGTGCGCCTGATGCTAAAGATCGACAACATCGTCGTACGCTATCCGGGGCATGCGAAGCCGGTCCTGAACGGGTTCACTCTCCAGGTTGCACCTGGTGAGCGGGTGGCGATCATCGGGCCGAGCGGCGCCGGGAAGACGACACTGTTTCGCACGATCAGCGGATTCTTGCCGCTCGCTGCCGGGCGCATCACGGTGGACGGCAGCAGCGTGAATGCTTCGCAGCGCGCCGCCCTGCGTGCGGTGCGCAAGCAGGTCGCCGTCATTTCTCAGGGGCACGATCTGGTGGACCGCCTCAGCGTGTACCAGAACGTCATGGCCGGCGCGCTCGGGCGCTGGTCCGCGGCACGTGCCCTGCGTTTTCTGATGTGGCCGCGCCGGCAGGAACTGGAGCAGGCGCGTGCGGCGCTCGCGCGCGTCGGTCTTCCCGACAAGCTGCGTGCGCGGACTTCCGATCTGTCAGGCGGGCAGCATCAGCGCGTCGCCATCGCCCGCGCGATCGTGCAGGAGCCTAAGCTGCTGCTCGCAGACGAGCCGATCGCTTCACTGGACCCGGCGCTGAGCGAGCAGATCCTTACGCTGCTGTGCGGACTGGCGAGAGAGGGCAACATCGCGCTACTGTGCTCTTTGCATCAGCACCAGTTCGCGGCAAAGCATTTCGACCGCATCATCGAACTGGGCCATGCCTGAGAAGGCGCGGAGCTGCTGCCGATGAGCGCGGGCCGCGGCTGACATGAACGCAGCACTTGCGCTGATCGCAGGATTCTTTCCGCCGGATCTCGGCCTGAGTTATCTCGGGGCTGCGGTCGGGCCGGTGCTGCAGACGATGGGCATGGCGATGGGCGGCATGCTGATCGCCATTGTCGTCGGCCTGCCGCTTGCGATGATCATCGGCTCGCGGGTGCGCGGCGCTCGTGTGCTCTATGGGGCGCTGACCGGGATACGCGCAGTCCCGGATCTCACGCTCGCGATTTTGTGCGTGGTGGTGTTCGGGCTGGGGCCGGCCGCGGGGATGCTGGCGCTCGCCATCTTCTACACGGCGATGGTTGGCAAGGTGTTCGCGGATCTCTTCATGGCGGCGGACCCGCGGCCGATCGAGGCGCTATATGCCACCGGAGCATCGCGCATCTCAGTGTCGATCTTCGGGCTGGTGCCGCTGGCGGTGAAGGATCTGCTTTCGCTCGGCTGCTATTCTCTGGAATGCGCGGTGCGCGCCGCGGTGATCGTGGGCGCGGTGGGCGGGGGCGGGCTGGGCACGGAACTCGTGGGCACGCTCAATGGGTTTCAGTTTCACCGCGCGGCCACGATCATCATCATCCTCATACTGCTGGTCGGCTCCATCGACAGCCTGAGCTGGATCCTGCGCCGCGCGCCGAAGTTTGTTTTCATGTTGCTGCCGCTGGGCCTCGTTTCGCTGTGGGTCTATCGTCCGCAGTTCTTCGCCTTCGGTCACGCGGTCTCCACCATCGGCGCGATGTTCCCGCCCCAGCTTCCGTCCTCCGCGGTCGGTGAAATTCCACGCCTGATCGGAGAGACGATCCTGATCGCTGCCGGCGGCACCGCGTTTGCAGTTGTGGCGGCGATTCCGCTGGGCATCTGTTCGGCGCGCAACATCGTGCCAAATGGGGTCGCGTCTGCCGTGCGCCTGGCGCTGGAAACGCTGCGCGCGGTGCCCGAGGTGGTGTGGGGGCTGATACTCGTCACCGTCGTCGGCGTGGGCCCGGTGGCGGGCGTGTTCGCGCTCGCCATCCATACCGCGGGCGTGCTCGGCAAGCTCTATGCTGAATCGTTCGAGAACGTGGAGTGCGACGCAGTTCACGCAATCGAGGCCACCGGCGCGGGCAAGCTTGCGACCGTGCTGTTCGCGATCATTCCGCTGGGCTCGGGTGCGGCTGCGATCAATACGCTGTTTCGCTTCGAGTGGAATCTGCGCGCCGCTACCGTGGTCGGGATGATCGGCGCCGGCGGCATCGGGCAGGCGCTGTACAACGCGCAGCAGCTGTTCTTCTACAATCAGATGATGGCTTACGTGCTCATCACCTGGGGCATCGTGCTGTTCGCAGAGTGGCTGAGCACGCTGACGCGCCGGCGCTACGGATGGATGAGTGCTATCTGATGTGCTGCGGATGGATGAGTGCGATCCGATTTGCCGCAGACGTCCGCGGTCTTGTCTGCTGATAAAGCTTAGGTTCGTGCCGCCGCGCCGTCCTCGGGGCCGGCATCGGCCCAGCAGTTGGGCGTTTCGTAGATGCGCACGCGCGCCACGTGCACGCGGCTGCCGTATAGAGCGGCGCACGCCTGCCCGAGGATCCTGAAGGCGGTGGCCGCCAGATGCTCGGCGGTCGGCGGGGCTGCAAACGTCACCGTGCGATGCCCGGGCAGCGAATTGAGAAACGCGAGCACCTGCGTATCTCCGGCGTAGACGAGAAACGCGTGGTCCCAGAGATCGACGACGTGCTTTTGCAGCAGCGCCTTGACGTCGAGGAAATCGGCGACCATCGCCTGCTCGGAACTGCCTTCGGTCGCGACCAGGTCGCCGCTGATCGTGAGCTCGATGGCATAGCGATGCCCGTGCAGGTGCCGGCACCGGTTGTCGTGATGCGGAATTCGGTGGCCGGCGTCAAACTCCAGCCTGCGGGTAATGCGCATGGGGTAGGGCGGTGCAAAGCCGACGCGGAAAAGCGCGGATTATAGCACCGCGCCCGCCGCCTTAACCTTGGGTTGCTGAGGGAACGCTCAGCGCGGCAGCCGCCCGTTTTTCGCGACTTCGCGCTTTAGCTGCTGGTAGACCGCGGGCTTGGTGAGGCGCAGGCGGCTGGCAATCCTGAAGTCGTCCCCGCGCGCCCGTTCGAGGTCGATGCCTTCCACGTGCACCAGGCGCAGCAGTTCGCACACCGGCAGCGGCATGTCGCGCCCCGTTTCGTAGCGCGAGCCGCCGCTTTGCGTGACGCCGACCGCCATCCAGAATTCGCGCTGATTCATGCCGAGGCGCTCGCGCAGGCGGCGTGGGTCGATGGGTTTGCTGACTGATCTCATTGCTGTGTCCAAAGTTGAAATATGACATGCGGTTGACCGAAGGTGCGTGAATTAGTTTCCGCGCCTAGCCCCCGCGCCTCAGTGCTGCGCGCGAGCCGCGTGACCGTTCCCCTATGATAGCCGCTCGTCAGGCGTGGCGAAATAAGTTAAAATTAAAAGAATTTTAGTTCCGGTCAATTCCATGCCTTTAATCGTACAGAAATACGGTGGCACCTCGGTTGGCAGCGCCGACCGCATCAAGCATGTCGCCCGGCGCGTGGCACGTGGCCACAAGGAGGGCAACCAGCTCGTGGTGGTGGTCTCCGCGATGAGCGGGGAGACCAACCGCCTGCTCGCGCTCGCACGCGAGGTGCAGCAGCGCCCCGACCCGCGCGAACTCGATGTGATGGTGTCCACTGGCGAGCAGGTGACGATCGCCCTGCTGTCGATGGCGCTCATGGATCTGGGCGTCAAGGCGCGCAGCTACACCGGCAGCCAGGTCAAGATCCTGACGGACAACGCCTATACCAAGGCGCGTATCGTCAGCATCGACGAAGAGCGGATGCGCCGCGACCTCGATGCGGGTTATGTCGTTGTAGTTGCGGGTTTCCAGGGCGTGGACGAGGCCGGCAACATTACGACGCTGGGGCGCGGCGGTTCGGACACGACCGGCGTTGCGCTGGCCGCTGCGCTCAAGGCCGATGAATGCCAAATTTATACCGACGTCGATGGCGTGTACACCACCGACCCGCGCATCGTGCCGACCGCGCGTCGGCTCGACACCATCACCTTCGAGGAAATGCTCGAGATGGCGAGCCTCGGCTCCAAAGTGCTGCAGATCCGTTCGGTGGAGTTCGCCGGCAAGTACCGCGTAAAACTGCGCGTGCTGTCGAGCTTCGAAGAAGAGGGCACGGGCACGCTCATTACCTTTCAGGAAAACGAAAAGATGGAAGCTGCGACAATCTCAGGAATTGCGTTTACGCGCGACGAGGCCAAGATCACCATATTGGGCGTGCCGGACCGTCCGGGCATTGCCTATCAGATACTGGGGCCGGTCGGCGACGCCAACATCGACGTCGACATGATCGTGCAAAACGTGGGGCAGGACGGGCTCACCGATTTTTCGTTCACCGTGAACCGCAACGACTATCAGCACACGCTCGACATCCTGAAGCCGGTCATAGCACATATCAAGGCGCGTGAAGTGCAGGGCGGCGACAAGATCGCCAAGGTCTCGGTGGTCGGCGTCGGCATGCGTTCTCACGCCGGGATTGCGAGCACCGCGTTCCGCACGCTGGCCGAGGAAGGCATCAATATCCAGATGATCTCGACCTCGGAAATCAAGATCTCGATCGTGATCGACGAGAAATACATGGAGTTGGCGGTGCGCGTGCTACATAAGGCTTTCGGACTGGACCAACCCGCCAGTTGACCGCTGTGTTATCCTAAGCCGGACCCGGAGAGATGGCCGAGTGGTCGAAGGCGCTCCCCTGCTAAGGGAGTATAGGCTCAAAAGGCCTATCCAGGGTTCGAATCCCTGTCTCTCCGCCAACAGTCAAGCATTCGCGCGGCTTCCAGAGCAACCAGCAGCGCTGTTCCCTCATCTGTTCCCTCATTATTCTTGTGCTGATAGGCAAGGGTTGACGGTTTAGCGGCCTAGATCAGTTCCGGAATCATAGCGCAGACCCAGTGCGGCCTCGATATCCCGAATCAAGCCCAGCCGTCAGGCCAATTCCCGCCAGCCTGACCCCCACCGCACCCCATCCCCCCTAAATTCGGTTTACCTCCTCCTGCGCCGCCATGCACTCTATTCCGCTCAAACGAGCCGTTGATTCCTGAAATGCCCCCCCCTATCTTTCAATTCGCCTGACTGGGGGGTATATTTTTTGGGCTATGCCAATTTCGATGGGGGGTATAGTGTTTCGGATGCTTGTCGATGCGGACATACGGTAGATGTTTGCAACAAAGGGACGCGGGATGTCTTTAAGGATACATTTTCTGGACTATGCCGATTCCGATGGGGGCTTGGATAAGGGAGGTCATCGATGATCACCAAGGCTAAGCAGAGGACTCAAAACACGGGGGCGCCCATTTCCGGTACAACACTGCGCGAGCGTGCTGAAGCGGCATTTCGGAAAAAGGCCGCTCGCTCTCGGAAAGGCATTGAGCCGCTCTCTCTAGAGCCTGTTATGAACTTATGAATTTTATGTGCTTGAGTACTTGTACTTTTTTGGATGATATGGCATACCGTGG
>CAIVHG010000030.1 GCA_903905655.1 uncultured beta proteobacterium
GCTCACCACGCTCTTGTGCCTGCTGCTCGCCTATCCGGTGGCACTGCTCATCGCGCGCAGCCCGAAGAAGTACCGCAATCTCATGGTGCTGCTGGTGATCCTGCCGTTCGCCAGCAACTTCCTGGTGCGCGTCTACGCCTGGATGATCATCCTCGGCCCGCTCGATCTGCTGTTCACGCGCTTCGCGGTCATCGTCGGCATGGTCTACGTGCATCTGCCGTTCATGATCCTGCCGCTCTACACCAATCTGGAAAAACACGACCCGGTGCTGCTCGACGCCGCGCAGGACCTCGGCGCCGGCGCCTGGCAGCGCTTCTGGAAAGTGACCTTTCCGCTGTCGCTGCCTGGCGTGTTCTCAGGCTCGGCGCTGGTGTTCATACCTGTGCTCGGGATGTTCGCGATCCCTGAGATCCTCGGCGGCAAGGACGACTGGCTGGTCGGCAACATGATCAAGGAAGCGTTCCTCGGGACCCGCGACTGGCCGTTCGGCTCCATGCTGTCGCTGATGCTGACGGTCGCGGTGCTCGCGGTCGCCGCTATCGCAGTCTGGTTCTCGCACCGGGGCACGCGCTATGCGTAGATCGTGGTGGCTATGGGCGGTGGCGGTCGCGGTCTACGCTTTCCTCTATCTGCCGCTCGCCATCGTCGTACTGTTCTCGTTCAACGACTCCAAGCTCAATGCCGAATGGGTCGGCTTCACCTGGAACTGGTACCAGGTGCTCGCAGCGGACAGCGACATGCTGCATGCCGCCTTCAACTCGCTGTCGATTGCGCTCATCGCAGCCGCGCTTGCCACCGTGCTCGGCACCATGGCTGGCATCGCCATGCACCGCTACCGCCCGCGCCTGTTGCCGTTCATGGTGCTGACCCCGGTCGCCATGCCGGAGATACTGCTCGGCGTGAGCCTGCTCATTTTTTTCATTTCGGTGTTCGGCCAGGAATCTCTGAGCCTGCTCACAGTCATCATCGCCCACGTCACGTTCTGCATCGGCTTCGTCGCGATCGTGGTGCGCGCGCGGCTCGCCGGCATGGACGAGTCCATCTTCGAAGCGGCGCGCGACCTCGGGGCCACGCCCTGGCAGACCTTCAGGAACGTCACGCTGCCGCTGGTCATGCCCGGCATCATCGCCAGCGCGCTGATGGCATTCACGCTCTCGATCGACGACTTCGTAATCACGTTCTTCACTTCCGGCGTCGGCGTCAAGACGCTGCCGCTGCAGATCTATTCGATGATCAAGACCGCGGTCACGCCGGAAGTCAACGCGGTGTCGACTCTGCTGCTGACGCTGACGCTGGCCATGATACTCATCGCCGGCAAGCTCGCGCCCGACGCGCTGCACGCAAAGAGCTAGGTTCATGCGCTGGCTGATCATATGCGCACTCGCGGCGTGTCTCGCCGGCTGCGGCCCCAAGCCCGCCAGCGATCCCGTTGCTCAGGCTGCACCCTCCACTGCAGGTAGCGGCGACACGCTTTATCTCTACAACTGGAACAATTACATTTCCGAGCAGACGTTCAAGCGCTTTGAAGCGCACTGCGGCTGCACGCTCGCACAGGACTACTATTCGGACAATGAGGAAATGCTGGCCAAGCTCGCCGCCGGCGCGAGCGGCTACGACGTGCTGGTGCCCACCGGCAATACGGTCGAGGCGCTAATCAAATCGGGCCAGCTGCGGCCGCTCGACAAGAGCGCCCTGCCGCACCTGAAGAACATCAAGCCCGAGTACCTCAACACCTGGTACGACCCTGGCAACCGCTATTCGGTGCCTTATGCCTACTCCGTGACGCTGCTCGGCTACAACGTCGAGAAGATGCGCGAGCTGGCACTGCCCACCGACACCTGGGCGGTGATCTTCGAACCCAAGTACCTGGAGAAGCTGCGCAACAAAGTCACGGTGCTCGACAGCCAGCGCGAGCTGACCGCGGCGGCGCTGAAATACCTGGGCTACTCGGTCAACGACGCCAGCGAGAGCGCGCTCAAAGCCGCGCGCGATCTGATCCTGCGCGCCAAGCCGTATTGGGCGGCGTTCAACGCCTCTTCGTACATCAAGGAACTGACGGTCGGCAACATCTGGCTCGCCCACGGCTACTCGAACGACATGTACCAGGCACAGCAGGACGCGGCGCGCGCCGGTCGCAGCTTCACCATCGGTTATTCGATTCCCAAAGAAGGTGCGGTGATCGCGGTCGACAACATGGTGCTGCACAAGAGCGGCCGGCGCCCGGACCTCGCGCACAAATTTCTGGATTTCATGCTCGACGGAGCCAATTCATCCGAGCTCACCAATCAGATCGGCGCCGGCAATCCGAATGCCGATGCCATGCGCTACGTGAAGCCGGAGATCGCTTCCAACTCCGCGATCTTTCCCGACCGCGCAGCGCTGCAACACCTGGAGATGATGCGCGACCTGAATCGCGCGCAGCGCCGGATGCTCGCGCGCATGTGGATCGAGATTAAAGTGCGCTAGGTCTCGCGGCCGCTAGCCAAACGCTTCCCGGAACGCCGCCATGAAGCGGTCGAAGTCCGACTCGCCCAGCAAGTCTATGCCAGCGGCCGCCTGCCTGCCGCCGCCCCCGAATTTTCGGCACAGTTCATCGGCACCGCCGGTACGCTCGAGCGCGCTGCGCACGCTCACGCTGTAGCCGCCGCTTTTGCGGGTGAGCACGGCGTGCGCGCGCCCGGGGTGCGTCTGCGCGAGGCGGTTGCTCCAGCTGCCGCTGACGCGCCGGCTCCACGCCTCATCGGGCAGCACATAAACCGCACCGCCAGCACTTTCATATTCGGGAGCCAGTTCGTCCGCGCAATACAAATCATCGAGGCGGGCCGCATGCAGGATATCGAATACCGGCTCACCGCTGATGAAATCGAAGGGGTCGCGATAATTGCTCAGCGTCAGATACAGATCCGCGGGAGGGTAATGCAGGTCCTCGACCGTTTCGCCATAGGCGTTGTAATTGATGGCTTCGCCGAGCGCCTGCAGCTGTGCAAGCTGCGTTTCGCCCAAAGCCAGCGGCACCGCCGCAGTGTCGGCCGCGGCCGTGAGATTGTCGCCGTACGCGGCGACCACCGCCCATGCCCGGTGCGCATGCGACAGGTAGCGGTCGACGAGCAGGCTGGTGCACACGTCGGGCGCAGTGTCGATGTGCGCCTCGAGATTGGGATGCTCGGGTACCTCGCCGGCAAAATGATGATCAAAATAGCGGCAGCGCGCGCCCGCAGCCAGGAGCCCGCGCAATGCGGGCGCATTGCGGGATAGAGAAACATCCAGCACCGTCACCTCGTCTTCCGGCTGGGCGCGCACGCGCTCGAGCAGCGCGATATCGCGCTTGACGCCGGTAATCAGAGTGCTGGCGCGCGGTTCTGAGAGCCGCAGCTGATGCAGCGCGCAGATGCCGTCCGCGTCGCCGTTGAAAACGTCATAAAATAGCGCCATGAAATCGCGTAAGCCCAGGCTCGTCAAAGTACTCGCGCTAGCTTACACACTGCTGATCGTGTATGCCAGCCTGCTGCCGTTTACGGGATGGCGCATGCCGCCGCGGGAAACTTGGGGCTTTGTCCTGAGCCCGTGGCCACGCTATCTGCAGTGGAGCGACGTGCTGCTCAACGTCGCCGCCTACCTGCCTCTGGGCGCCATGCTGTGCGCCGCGCTGCGCGCGCGCCTGCATCCGGCGTCCGCCTGTGCCGCCGCGGCCCTGCTCGCGACCGCGCTCAGCCTCGCGCTCGAAGGTGCGCAGCTGTTCCTGCCGGCGCGCATCGCGTCCAACGCCGACGTGCTGGCCAACGGTGCAGGCGCTGTCATCGGAGCGCTAGCCGCCTGGGCGGGAGCGCTGCCGGCGCTGGCCGCTTCGCCACTGATCAAACTGCGGCGACACGCGCTGCGCGACAGCACGCTGGCCGATTGCGGCGCGATCGTGATTGCATTGTGGCTGCTCACGCAGTTCTACCCGGCGCCGTTCGCCATGGGCAGCGGCGACCTGCGCGAGTTGCTCGGCATCACGCCGCTCTACAGCCACACGCCGCAGTCCTATTTTCTGACCGAAGCGTGTGTCGTTGCGCTGTCGATCGCCGGCATCGGGCTCATGGTGTCGCTGGTGCTGCATCCCGGCCGCTCGCTGCCGTTTGCCATCGCCCTGACGCTGCTGCCTGCGGCTGCGGCCAAATCCATCGCTGCCGCGACCCTCACGCGCTCGGTGTATTGGCTGCAGTGGCTGACTCCGGGCATGGCGGCCGGCAGCGCCGTGGGCATCGTCGTGCTCACGCTGCTGCTGCGACTCTCCGATCACGCGCGCGCCTGGGGCGCGCTGTGCCTGATCGCGGCGGTGGTGGGGTTCGTGAACCTGGCCCCGGAAAATCCGTACCAGTCCTTGCCGCATTTCATGACGCACGCCCAGCCCACGCAACTCATTACGCTGAGCCAGATGGTGCGCTCGCTATCCCAGGCGTGGCCGTTCATCGCCGCTTTGTTCCTGATCTACTCGCTGCACACGGCAGGGGCACGACCGGAGAACCCGTCATCGAATTGAAGCGCCCCGCTCCTGAGACTGTGCTCGTCGCCGGCCCCGCAGGAAACGTGGAAGTCAGTATCGATGACGCCGGCGCAACCCGCCGCGGTACCGCGCTGGTCGCCCACCCGCATCCGCTGATGGGCGGCACCAAGGACAACAAGGTCGCGACCACGCTGGCCCGCACCCTGCAAACGCTCGGCTACACAGCGTTGCGCCCCAACTTTCGCGGTGTGGGCTTGACCGAGGGTGCGCATGACGAGGGGCGCGGCGAGACCGAGGATCTGCTCGCGGTAGTCAGCTATGCGCGGCAGCGCTACGGCGACCTGCCGCTCATCTGCGCCGGGTTTTCATTCGGCGCCTATGTGCAGACGCGCGCGGCAGCAGCGCTCGCGCCTCAGCAACTGATCCTGGTTGCACCGCCGGTCGACCGCTATCAGATTGGCGCGGTCGCCGCCGGGACGCTGGTCATCCACAGCGAGCATGATGAGGTAGTACCGCTTGCAGCAGTCCTGGACTGGGCGCGGCCACAGCACCTGCCGATCGTGGTGCTGCCGGGCGGCGGACACCTATTTCACCGACAGCTCAGCCTGCTACGGCAGATAATCACAAGGAATCTCCGTTGACGATGAACGCCGCTTTGCATAATCCGCCAGCCTCCAGCCACGGCAACCCCGGCTATGCAGACATCTGCCTGGAAGTGCGCGGCCTGCGCAAATCGTACGGATCACAGGAAGTGGTCGCCGGCATCGATCTCACGCTCAGGCGCGGGGAATGCTTCGGCCTGCTCGGCCCGAACGGCGCCGGCAAGACGACGACGCTGCGGCTGTGCCTGGGGCTGACCGATCCTGACGGCGGCTCGATCACGATGCTCGGCCATCCGGTGCCGCTGGCGGCACGCGAGGCGCGGGTGCGCATCGGCGTGGTCCCGCAGACCGACAACCTGGATCCGGATTTCACGGCGCGCGAGAACCTGCTTGTCTACGGACGCTACTTCGGGCTCAGCGTCGCACGCATGCGCGAACGCATCCCAGCGCTGCTCGAATTCGCAGGCCTGAGCAACCGCGCCGACGACAACATCAAGAGCCTGTCGGGAGGCATGAAGCGGCGCCTCACGCTGGCGCGCGCGCTGATCAACGACCCCGACCTGATCTTCCTCGACGAGCCGACCACCGGCCTCGACCCGCAGGCGCGGCATCTGATCTGGGAGCGGCTGCGGCAGCTCGTGGGACAGGGCAAGACGATATTGCTGACGACGCATTTCATGGACGAGGCCGAACGCCTGTGCCATCGCCTCGCGATCATGGATCACGGCCGCATGATCGTCGATGGCTCGCCGCGCGAGCTGGTGGCAACGCACATCGAGCCGCAGGTGGTCGAAGTGTACGGCGACGGTGCAGAGGCGTGGGCGAGCGAGCGCGGCACACAACTCAGCGAACGCTGCGAGCAGACCGGAGAAACCGTGTTCTGCTACGCACACGATGTGGAACCGTTGCTGCAGGAACTCGAGCAGCAGCCGCAATTGCGCTATCTGCACCGTCCGGCGAATCTGGAAGACGTGTTCCTGCGTCTCACCGGGCGCGATCTGCGCGACTAAGCGCGCGACAGAGGATAACCCCGTGCACAGAAGAATTCATAGCTCACAGCCCGCTCTGATGAGAGGCAGCCGCAGATGATGGCCCATTCCAGACATCTGGCGCTGCCGCTGTTCAGCCTGCGCTTCGTCCACATCTGGCGCCGCAACCTGCTGGTGTGGCGCAAGCTCGCCCTGCCCTCGATGCTGGGCAATCTCGCCGATCCCATGCTCTACATGCTGGGATTCGGCTACGGCCTGGGCCGCATGCTGCCGAGCATGTCGGGCACCACGTACATCGCGTTCCTCGCCGCCGGCACCGTGTGCTCGAGCATCATGATGAGCGCTTCGTTCGAAGCCATGTACTCCGGATTCTCGCGCATGCACGTGCAGAAGACCTGGGACGCGATCATGAACGCGCCAGTCACGCTCGACGACGTGCTGTTCGGCGAGGCCATGTGGACGGCCAGCAAAAGCCTGCTGTCGGGCGTCGCGGTGCTGATCGTCGCCACCGCGCTCGGACTCACCGACTCGTGGCTCGCGCTGTGGACCCTGCCGATCATGTTCGTCACCGGCCTCGCATTCGCAAGCCTGGGCCTGATCATGACCGCGCTCTCGCCGAGCTACGATTTTTTCATGTACTACTTTACGCTGTTCATCACGCCCACCATGCTGCTCTCAGACGTGTTCTTTCCCGCCGACCAGCTGCCGCCTCTGCTGCAGGATGCAGGCGCGTTTCTGCCGTTGAGCCATGCGGTGGCGCTGGTGCGCCCATTGATGCATCATACGGTGCCCGGGAACATCGCGCTGCACGTGGGCGTGCTGGCACTCTACGCGGGCGCCGGGTTCTACATCGCGCTCGTATTGACGCGCCGCCGCCTGCTCAGGTAGCCGGTGGCCGCGCCCCTCCGCCCGCTGAAGGAGTAGCCATGCTGTGGATCAAAGCTCTGCACATCATCTCGGTGGTGACCTGGTTCGCAGGCTTGTTTTACCTGCCGAGGTTATACGTCTATCACGCCATGACCGAGGACAGCGTGGGCCGCGAGCGCTTCAAGGTGATGGAGCGCAAGCTCTATTACGGCATCATGACGCCAGGCGCGATCGCGACCGTAAGCTTCGGAGCCTGGCTGTGGCTGGGCTATGGCGTGGACGGCGGCTGGCTCAGGGCGAAGCTCGCGTTGATCGCAGTGCTCGTCGTCTATCACATCTATTGCGGCAGGCTGATGCTGGCGTTCAGGGATGACCGCAACCGCCACAGTCACGTCTACTACCGCTGGGTGAACGAATTCCCCACGTTGATCTTGTTCGCGGTCGTGATCCTCACCGTCGTCAAGCCGTTCTGATATGTGGCGGCTGCTGTTCGCGCTCCTGGCGGCCCTGCTCGCAGGCGCACCTGTCCATGCGCAGGACACCGCGGCGCGCATGCTGGTGCAAAGCTCGCCGCTCGCTGGATTCCAGTTCCACGCCGGCAAAGCGCTGTGGGACCAGCTCAAAGTCGGCGCGCCGCTGACGCTGGTGCGCGAACCCGAAAATCCCCATGACCGCAATGCAGTGCGCGTAGACTGGCAGGGCCACACGCTCGGCTATGTACCGCGCCGCGAAAACCAGGCGGTGGCAATGCACATGGATCGCGGCGGCAGGGTCGAAGCGCGCATCAGCCGGCTATCACTGCAGCGCGACCCCTGGCAGCGCATCGAATTCGAAATCTACGTAAGACTCTAATCAAGGCGCTAATGGAAAACTTTTTCGCTCCCTGCCCGCGTGGCCTCGAAGCAGTGCTGGCGCAGGAACTCACCGGACTCGGTGCCGCCGCGGTCAAGGCCGGTGCGGGCGGCGTGGAATTCAGCGGGCCGTTTGCCCTCTGTTATAGAGCCAATCTCGAAAGCCGCATCGCAAGCCGCGTCCTGTGGAAAGTGGCGAGTGCTCCGTACACAAACGAAGAGGACATCTACAAGACGACGCTAGCGCTGCCCTGGCAATCGTGGTTCGATGTTAGCCACACCATACGCGTCAACCTTGCCGCGCTGCGCTGCGAGCTCAAGAGCCTCGACTTCGTGACGCTGCGCATCAAGGATGCGATCTGCGACCGCTTCCGCTCCGCGTGCGGGCAGCGGCCGAGCGTGAATACCGAGCGGCCGGATGTGCGCATCCACGCCTTCCTCACCAAGAGCGGGCTGACGCTGTATCTGGACACCACAGGCGAGCCGCTGTTCAAGCGCGGCTGGCGCGTCGCCACCACTGAGGCGCCGCTGCGCGAGAACCTCGCAGCCGGCATTCTGCGGCTCGCTGGATGGGTACCGCCGGAGCCGCTGCTCGATCCCATGTGCGGGGGCGGCACCTTTCTGATCGAGGCCGCATTGATGGCGCTCGATCGGGCGCCCGGCCTCAATCGCGGATTCGCATTCGAAAAGCTCAAGAACTTCAGACCTGCGGCCTGGCAGGAACTGCGCGCTGCCGCAACGCAGCGTGCGCGTGCGGCGGCGGCCCTCGAGATCTACGGCAGCGACCTCTACGGCGCGACGCTCGATGCGGCGCGCGCGAACATCGAGCACGCAGGACTCACCGGCGTCATCACGCTGAAACAGGCGAACGTGCTGGAACTGAGCCCGCCCGCAGCCAGCGGCGTGCTGGTGGCCAACCTGCCGTACGGCGTGCGCATGGGCGATCAGGAGGACCTCGGCGAGTTCTATCCCAAGCTCGGAGATGCGCTCAAGCAGCGCTTTGCCGGCTGGCGCGCCTATCTGCTGACTGCGGACACGGAGCTTCCGCGGCGCATACGTTTGTCCGCGTCGAAGCGCACCCCGCTTTACAACGGTGCGCTCGAATGCCGTCTGCTAGAATACAAGATCATCACTGGTTCGGCGCGGCGTGCGCCGCCCTCAGGAAGCTCAGAGCTTTCTTAAACGATGTTGAGGTGATCGATGCCGGACATGATGTCCTTGTCCTTGGCTTCCTTGCTGTTTAGCTTGATGTTGAGCCGCAGCTCGTTCACCGAGTCGGCGTTGCGCAGGGCGTCCTGGTAGCTGATCTCTCCCGCTTCATAGAGGTCAAACAGGTGCTGGTCGAAGGTCTGCATGCCGAGCTCGCGCGACTTCGCCATGATCGCCTTGATCTCGTGCACCTCGCCCTTGAAGATCAGGTCCTGGATCAGCGGCGAATTGAGCATGATCTCGACCGCCAATGCGCGCCCTTTGCCGTCCTTCTTCGGGATTAACCGCTGGGAGATGAAACCGCGCATGTTGAGCGACAGGTCCATCAGCAGCTGCGGCCGGCGCTCGGCCTCGAAGAAATTGATGATGCGCTCAAGCGCCTGGTTGGAGCTGTTGGCGTGCAGGGTCGACAGCACGAGGTGGCCGGTTTCCGCGAATGCGATCGCGTGGTTCATCGTCTCGCGATCGCGAATCTCGCCGATCAGGATCACGTCCGGCGCCTGGCGCAGCGTATTCTTCAGCGCCGCCTCCCACGACTCGGTGTCGACCCCGATCTCGCGCTGCGTGATCAGGCAGTTCTTGTGCTCGTGCACGTATTCGATCGGGTCTTCGATGGTGACGATGTGGCCGTAGCTGTTCTCGTTGCGATAGCCGACCAGCGCCGCCAGCGTGGTCGACTTGCCCGAGCCGGTGCCGCCCACCAGGATGACCAGCCCGCGCTTGGTCATCACCACCTCTTTGAGCACCTGCGGCAGCCCCAGATCGTCGACTTTAGGGATCGTCTGTGTGATGGTGCGCATCACCATGCCCACGCGCTGCTGCTGGATGAAGCAGTTCACGCGGAAGCGCCCGATGCCGGAGGGGCTCACCGCAAAGTTGCACTCCTTCGTCGTCTCGAATTCATTGGCCTGCTTGTCGTTCATCATCGCGTGCGCCAGATCGGTGGTGTGCTGCGGCGTCAGCGACTGATTCGATACCGGCGTGATCTTGCCGTCGACTTTGAACGCCGGCGGAAAACCGGCGGTGATGAACAGGTCCGAGGCCTTCTTGCTGACCATCGCGCGCAGCAAGTTGTGCATAAACTGAACTGCCTGATCCCGATCCATGAGCTCGCTCCTAGTGGCGCCGCCGGCGTGCCGCCCGCGTCAGACTTACTTGAAGGTTTCCTTGTTTACGGCCTTGGAGCGCGCTTCGTCCAGTGCCACCTGGTTGCGCTTCACCAGTTCCATCAGGTTCTGGTCCAGGGTCTGCATGCCGAAGCTCTGCCCGGTCTGGATCGCCGAATACATCTGCGCGACCTTGGCCTCGCGGATCAGGTTGCGGATGGCCGGGGTGCCGATCATGATTTCGTGCGCCGCGACCCGCCCCGTGCCGTCCCTGGTCTTGAGCAGCGTTTGCGAGATGACGGCACGCAGCGACTCCGAAAGCATCGCGCGCACCATCTCTTTTTCTTCCGCCGGAAACACGTCGATGATGCGGTCGATGGTCTTGGCGGCGGAACTCGTGTGCAGCGTGGCAAACACCAGGTGCCCGGTTTCGGCCGCGGTCATTGCCAGACGTATGGTTTCGAGATCGCGCATTTCGCCGACCATGATCACGTCCGGGTCCTCGCGCAATGACGAGCGCAGCGCGTTGGCGAACGACATCGAGTGCGGGCCGATTTCGCGCTGGTTGATCAGGCATTTTTTCGATTCGTGCACGAATTCGATCGGATCCTCGACGGTGAGGATATGGCCGTATTCATTTTCGTTGATGTGATCGACCATGGCGGCGAGCGTCGTCGACTTGCCGGAGCCGGTGGGCCCCGTCACCAGCACGATCCCGCGCGGCTGGTCGGCAATCTGCCGGAAAATCGCGGGGCAGTGCAGATCATCAAGCGACTGCACGCGCGAGGGAATTGTGCGCATCACCGCA
>CAIVHG010000031.1 GCA_903905655.1 uncultured beta proteobacterium
TGCATCATCGGCGTGTGCTTGCTGAACGCGGCTTCGTTCAAGCTGCCGGCAATTCGTAAAACTTGGATATGACGGACCAGGCTTCTTCGGCGGACTCGACGAAGTTGATCAGCTTGATGTCCGACTGCTCGATCAATCCGTGATCGCGCAGCACGTCCAGCCTGACGACTGATTCCCAAAATGCCTTGCCGACCAACACGACGGGGACGGGGTCGATTTTCTTGGTCTGTATCAGGGTCAGCACTTCGAACAGCTCATCAAAGGATCCGTAGCCACCGGGATAGGCGACGATCGCCCGCGCGCGCATCAGGAAATGCATTTTGCGCAGCGCGAAGTAGTGAAATCTGAAGCACAGCTCGGGCGTCAGGTATGGGTTGGGTTTCTGCTCGTGGGGCAGGTTGATGTTGAATCCAATGGACTTCCCGCCGTTTTCCCAGGCGCCGCGGTTTGCGCCTTCCATGATTCCGGGGCCGCCGCCGGTGCAGATGTGGAGGCGCTGATCGTTGCGCAGGTTCGCACTGGCGCTGTGGAGCGCGACCAGCTTTCCGAAAGCGCGTGCCGATTCGTAATAAAAGCTGTTTCTAAGCGCGATCTCAGCCTTGGCGTTTTCCTCTTTGCTGCTGGCCGCTTGCTTGCGCGCGGTGGCCGCTTCCAGGGACAGAATGCGCGCCGAGCCGAAGACGACGATGAAGTGCTCTATGCCCTGCTCCCTCAAAGCCAGGTCGGCTTTCAGCAGCTCGAGCTGAAACCTGATGCCGCGGGTTTCGCGGCGGGTCAGGAATTCCTGGTCGGCAAAGGCGAACTTGTAAGCGCTGTTCTTTTTTTCATCGGTGATGCGCTGCGTTTCCGATCTCATGAGATCGGCGATGATAGGGGAATTGTCTGGCTTGAGTTTGGGAGTCACTTTGAGTGTCTTCAGGTTAGTGGTAATTGAACTGCAGCGTGTGGCCTCACCTGCTCATTTGCAGTGTGCCCCGATTTTGCACCGGGCGTCGGCGGGTGACAAGAACCCGCGCGCATTCGGCGTAAACCGGCGCGGCCAAGCCTGTAGTAAGATCAGGAAACCCGATCTACCATGGACTGCATCATGAACTACGACCGACCTTCCTCCGGCATGGGCATTTGGTTCCAACTTGCCAACGCCGCGCGCTTGTGCTTCTGGCTTGCGCTGATCGCCATCCTGCTGCTGCAGTTATTCGGCGGCCGCGACACGACGCAGAAAAACCGCGACACGCTGCTCGACCAGTTCCAGAGCCAGCGCAAATCGCGCGTGATCGCGATGATCCACCGCCAGGAGACGAGCAGCATACTGGGGGTTCCGGTTTCGACCTACATCAACATCGAAGACTCCGAGGCGGTGCTGCGCGCGATCCGGCTCACGCCCGACGAGCAGCCCATCGATCTCATCCTGCATACGCCGGGCGGGCTGGTGCTTGCCGCGGAGCAGATCGCCAAGGCGCTGGTGGAGCACAAGGGCAAGGTGACGGTGTTCGTTCCGCATTACGCGATGAGCGGCGGCACGCTGATCGCGCTCGCCGCGGACGAGATCGTGATGGACCGCAACGCCGTGCTCGGGCCCGTGGATCCGCAGATTGGCGATTTGCCGGCCGCATCCATCCTGAAAGTTCTGGCAGTGAAGAAGCCGCAGGCGGTGAGCGACGAGACCATTATCATGGCCGACATCGCGGCCAAGGCGCGCGTGCAGGTGGCGAGTTTCGTGGCGGACGTCCTTACCAAACACATGCTCCGGCCAAAGGCGGAAGAACTCGCGGTCACGCTGAGCGAGGGCCGCTGGACGCACGACTTTCCGATTACTTCGCAGATGGCGAAGGATTTGGGCCTGCCGGTCGCCACCGACATGCCGCGCATCGTCTACGAGTTGATGGACCTCTATCCGCAGGCGGGCGCGCAGCGCCCCTCGGTGGTCTACGTGCCGATGCGCGGTGCGCGCGACACCAAGGCCGAACCCGCACCGTCGTCGACTAACCAGCAATAAGCCGTGGACGCCCGCTAAACCTTGGCTCCGTGCCCAGACGGGCACGGAGCGCAATCCGCACGCGCGGAATAGCGGGCGAATACGCCCGCATCTCTACATTCCCTATATTGTGCCGTTAATGCATCGTAATGGCATTGGCGGTCGCGAGCATGATCCACGGCAAGGTGGACGCGGCTGCGCCATCTATGGCGGATGGCCCGCCGCACTAGGGGAAATCTATGACCGCCGTCGCACGCACCGCGAAGTACCGCGCCTCCGCAGTGGGCAACACATCCAACCTCAAAGCGTCGATGCCGGCCGTGGTGGCGGGCGCGGCCGCGCTGGCGTCGCAATCCGCCCGGGCGCACTGGTTGGTGAACCGCCGCACTGCGCAGCGCCGGCGTGCGCGGGAGCTTAAGCCTGAGAACAGCGTGAACGATCTTGCCGAGGCTCGCAGCGCGCAGGAACTCGCTCAGCTGCAGCAGCGCATTGCTGCCCTTGAAAAGCTGAGCGCCACCGATTATCTGACCGGCGTCTGGAATCGCGCGCACATGGATCACGTCATCGACGGTGAACTCGAGCGCAGCGCGCGCTTGCGGCAGCCGCTGTCTCTGATGCTGCTCGACATAGATCATTTCAAGAGCATTAACGACACCTACGGGCATCAGGCCGGAGACGAGGTGCTGCGCGAACTGGTGGGCGTCACCAGGGCGGGCGTACGCAATGCCGATTTGCTGTTCAGGTGGGGCGGCGAAGAATTCGCAGTGCTCGCGACTTCGACCGGTTATCGCAATACTTCCGCGCTTGCGGAAGTGCTGCGGTGCAAGATTGAACAGCACTGCTTTCCGCACGTGGGCGCGCTCACGGTCAGCATCGGCGTTGCGGAGCACAGCGCTTCCGAAACCGCGGATGCGTGGTTCCGACGCGCCGACCAGGCACTATATCTGGCCAAAGGCGGAGGGCGCAACCGGGTGGTCGTGGATTCCTGCGGTAACTCCGATGCCTGGGCCGCGCAAACCGGTAAGTGCGCACTGCATCTTCTCTGGCAGGAGGCTTACGAATGCGGAAACGCTACGATCGACGGCGAGCACCGGCGCCTGTTCGAACTTGCCAATGCTGCCATCGATGCGTCATTCTTAGTGGGCACTGCTCCCGAGCTTTTCTGCGCGGCGCTCGATGCTCTGCTCGCACACGCCGCGCTGCACTTCAGCGATGAAGAGGCGCTGCTGGAAGAGTGCGGGTATGAGCGCCTCAGGCCACATAAAGCTGCGCATCAGCATCTGCTGGCAAAGGCTCTGGTGCTCAAGGCAGGTGCCGAGGCGGGCACGGTGACGCTGGGCAGCCTGGTCAACTTTCTGGCCAACGATCTGGTTGCGCATCATCTGTTCACGATGGACCGGGATTTCTTCCCGCTGTTCGGCGCGCGCTGAATAGCGCGACGTGCCTGCCCGCGCGGGAGTCAATCAGAGGTTCCTTAGGTAAACGCGAAGCGGTGTGCTCCGCCGTCGACGTGGATCACGTTGCCGGTGATATAGCTTGCGCGGGGGGACGCGAGGCATACCGCCAGGTATGCGAATTCTTCGGGTTCGCCGAAACGGCCGACCGGGATCTCGCGTTCCGAGAATTCCTTCTTGAACTGCTCGGAATACAGGCGTCGCGTCATCTCGGTGTTGATCT
The DNA here is from genome assembly GCA_903905655.1 of uncultured beta proteobacterium. Classification (GTDB taxonomy): domain Bacteria; phylum Pseudomonadota; class Gammaproteobacteria; order Burkholderiales; family SG8-41; genus PALSA-1004. Next base: position 3,653 of record CAIVHG010000031.1, read on the forward strand.
TTCCGGGGCCGGGCGAGAGGCTGTTGACGGTGACGCCGTGTTTGGCAACCTCGCGCGACAGCCCCTTGGCGAAACCGTGCACGGCGGCTTTGGGGGCAGTCCCGGCTTCCACGCCGCGCGGCTCGGACGAGCCGCTGACATTGATGATGCGCCCCCAATTGTGCTCGATCATGTGCGGCACCACCGCGAAGGTAAGCTGGCGCACGCGCGTGTAGTTGAGCGTCATCACGTCCAGCCATTCCTTCTCGGCAGAAGCGAGCGACATGTGGGTGATGCCGCCTGCACAGTTGATCAGGATGTCGATCTGTCCAAGCGCCGCGAGCGCATCCTCTGTCAGCTTTTGAGGCGCGTCTTCCTGCATGGCGTCGGTGACTGCAATGTACGGCCGCGGTCCCCGCTCGGCCGCGATTTCCTCAGCCAGCTGCTCGAGCAGCGGGCGCCGGCGCGAGGCGATGCACAGCTGGACTCCTTCGGCGGCGAGGCCCTTGGCAATGGCGCGCCCGATGCCCGCGCTCGCGCCGGTCACCAGCGCGGTCTTCCCTTTTAACTGCAGATCCATTTCTTATGCTCCTTATGGCAATCTCAAGTGCAAACGTCCAACCCGTGCAGAGTTTACCTGAGGATCGCTGCGCACTGCTTTGATGCCGTGCCTCAGATATGAGGGATGGACGCATCCGCCGGATGGTGCGGATACGCGCAACGCGGGGCATGGCCATGGCTTGCAATCGCGCTAGAATAGGATGTCTACAACGCGGTAAGGACGGGAAAACCATGCTCTCAGGTTGCATGCTCAGGGAATTTGGCGGGTTGCGCCGACTGCAGTTGCTGATCGCTCTTGCAGCGGCCTGGGGTCTGCTCGTTTTGCCGGCGGCCTTCGCGCAAAGCTTTCCCAACAAGCCGATCCACTTCGTGGTTCCTTTTTCCGCCGGCGGCGGCAACGATGTGCTGGCCCGCGAATTGGGACAGAACATCTCGGTTCCGCTCGGAGTGCCGGTGGTGATCGATAACAAGGCGGGTGGCAGCACCATCATCGGGACCGAGTATGCAGCGCGTGCCGCGCCCGACGGCTACACGATCTTCATGGGCAACAACAGCGCCCTCACCATCAATCCCAATCTGTTCAAGCTGCCGTTCGATGCGGTGAAGGATTTCGCGCCGGTTTCACTGCTGGCGCGCGCTCCCTTCATATTGCTGGTGCATCCTTCGGTGCCGGCGCGCTCGGTGAAGGAGCTGATCGCGCTCGCCAAGGCGCGGCCCGGGCAGCTCAACTTCGGATCGGGCGGCATCGGCATCGTCACTCATCTCGCGGGCGAGATGCTGAAATCCATGGCGCACATCGACATGGTGCACGTGCCGTACAGCGGTACCGATCGCATGTTTGCGGATTTGCTGGGGGGGCATATCGACATCGTGTTCAACAGCATGCTGTCTTCGATCCCGCACGTGCGCTCGGGGCGGCTGAGAGGGTTGGCGGTCACCAGCGCGAAGCGCAGCGAGGTCATGCCGGAGCTGCCGACGGTGGCGGAGTCGGCGCCGGGATTATCGGCCTACGAGGTCACGGTGTGGTATGCGGTGCTGGCGCCCGCGCGCACTCCGCAGGACGTCGTCATGAGGCTCAACGCGGAATTCGTGAAGGCGCTTAGAGATCCCAAGGTCAGCAGCCGGCTGAAAGCCGATGGCGCGACGCCGATTGGCAGCGCGCCGGAAGAACTCGCCCAGGTGATCAGGACCGATATCGCCAAGTGGGCGGTGGTGGTGAGGGACGCGAAGCTGCACCTGGAGATGCCGAAGTCCTGAACGCGGTGCGCATGGGGAATTCTCTTCGAATTGTTTTCTAACGAGCAGGCGATATTGCGCCATTGGAGGATTGATGATACGCATCACCAAGACGGTCCGCGAATTTTCCATTGTTCTCGCAGGGTGTACGTTCTTGATCGCTCCTTGGGAATCGAGCAGCCAGGGCTACCCGAACAGATCGATACGTCTGATCGTGCCGTACGCCGCCGGCGGTCCCTCAGATGCGACGGCACGCATCGTCGCGCAAAAGCTCTCGGAGCAACTGGGGCAGCAAGTGGTGGTGGACAATCGTCTTGGTGCAAACAGCATCATTGGCACGGAGTTGGGGGCGAAAGCGCCGCCGGATGGGTACACGCTGGTGACTGCTTCCAATGCATTTACGATCAATCCCAGCGTCTACAAGACATTGCCTTATGACACGCTCAAGGATTTTGCTCCGATATCGCTCACGACTTCGGGGGCGCTGCTGCTCGCGGTGCATCCGGCCATCCCCTCGAATGGAATGAGAGGTCTGATCGCGCTGGCCAAGAGCAGGCCAGGGGAACTCACCTGCGCGTCCGGGGGCAGCGGATCTTCCGCGCACCTGGCCCTTGAACTGCTGAACTACACCACAGGAACCAGGATCACGCATGTTCCGTACAAAGGCGCGTCGCAAGGGGTAACGGATCTGCTTGGCGGGCATGTCTCCATGTATTTCACCAGCATAAACGTGTTGCTGCCCTATGTCAGAAGCGGCAAACTCAAGGGACTGGCGGTTACTACGCAACGTCGGTCTACCGCGGCGCCCGGCATACCGACCGTCGCCGAGTCCGGCGTCCCGGGATACGAGGTGCTGAACTGGAACGGGATACTTGCTCCGGCGGGCACGCCCAGGGAAATCATTTCGCGCCTGAACGCCGAAATCGCTGGACAGTTGAAAGCACCGGACGTGCAGGAGAAATTTGCGGTAAATGGAATGGAAGTCGCCGCCAACACGCCTGAACAATTTGGATCATATATCGCGTCGGAAATCGCCAAGTGGGGAAAAGTCGTCAAGGCTGCAGGCATCAAGGCTGACTGACGGCGCGGCTTAAGCGCAGGCACAATCGACAGACAGAGAGGAAACGAATGGCGGATTTGACATGGTATTGCATGTGTGCGACCACCTTTTCCAGGGAAACGGGGGAACTCGATGAAGTTGCTTTTCGCCTGTTTCTGCAGCGCATAGTCGATGCGAAGCTGGGTGTCTATCTGGGCAGCGCCGGTTCAGGCGAAGGCCACGCCCTGACGCGGGATGAGTTGCGGCGCGTCTATCAAATAGGCGTCGAAGTCTGCAAGGGCAAGGTTCCCGTTCATGCGAATCCCCCGGAACAGCACACGTCCCGTGCCGCGCGCGAGCATGCGCTGATCGCCGTCGAGGCGGGGGTCGAGGTGGTGCACATGTATTCGCTTGCCGGATGGCATGGAATGCGGCCGACCGATGCAGAGCTTACGGCCTATTACGACGATCTGCTTTCGGCCATCAAACACCCCGTGGCGTTTGCGGTGAACCCAACGATGGGCTACACGCCGAAGCCGGCTCTGGTCGCCGACATCTGCCACCGCTACCCGCAGATCGTCGCGGTGAAGCTCACCGGCATGCCGGACACCTACCTCATCAACCTCATGGATCTGATTGGCCGGAACATGTCCTATCACGTCATGCTTCCGGGATCGCTGAATGCATTCCTGCTTGGAGCAAATGCGCTGTTCGGATCCGAATCGAATATCATTCCGAAGACCTACCGGAGCTATCTCGATCTCTATCAGCAGAAAAGATTCGATGAACTGCGTCCAGTCTACGCCGATCTCAGGCGCTTCAACCAATATGTCAATCAATGGGCACCGAACAACCCGCGGTGGCTCAAGATGGCGATGAAGGTGCTCAAGCTGCCCGGGGGCGAGGGCGGAATGCGCGAACCCTATCGGATGCCTTCCAAAGAGGAACTGCAGAAGTTCACCGACGGCCTGCTGCGGCTTGGCATCGCCGAGGTCGAGGAACTGGCGCGCGCAGCGGGATTGCGCATGCCGGGTTGAGGTTCCGTGCTCTGCGCCAGTTGTCGCGGATCGGCCTGATATTCCCGCGGTACGACACCCGCATTTATTCCGGAATAGACGTGCAGTCCGCTTGGAAAGGAGCGGGCTCTCAGGCTTTGCCGCGCAGGCCTGGCGTAAGGTGAGGCGCCAGCGCCTGCACGAGCTGCGAGAACACTTTCGGGGCGGCGCACAGGATGTTGCCTGATTCAAAGTGCGTGCTGTTGCCTTCGAGGTCACCCGCCAGTCCGCCGGCTTCGGTGATGAGCAGGGTGCCCGCCGCGATGTCCCAGGGGCTGAGGCCAAACTGGAAGAACCCGTCGAGCCGTCCGGCTGCCACATAGGCGAGGTCGAGGCAGGCCGATCCGCCGCGGCGCAAGCCTGCTGTCTTCTGCGTCAAGTCGCGCGTTATGGCGTTGAAAGCATCGATATTCGCGAATTCCTTGTACGGGAAGCCGGTGCCGATCAGGCATTGCGCGAACTGAGTGCGCTTGCTGACGCGGATGCGATGATCGTTGAGATGGGCGCCCTGGCCACGGGTCGCGGTGTACAGATCGTTGCGCACCGGATCATAAATGACGGCCTGCGTGATCACCTTCTTGTGCGAGAGCGCGATGGAAACCGCATAGTGCGGAAAGCCGTGCAGGTAATTCGTCGTGCCGTCGAGCGGATCTATGATCCACTGGTATTCGGAATCGCCGGAGGCGCCGCTCTCCTCTGCTAGAATCGAATGCTTGGGATAGGCCTCCAGCAGTGTCCTGATGATAGTCTGCTCGGCTTCACGGTCGACTTCAGACACGAAATCGCTGATGCCCTTCTGCGTGACCGACAGGATATCCAGATTGCGCGATGCGCGGTTGATGACGCTTCCGGCACGGCGCGCGGCCTTGACCGCGATAGTGAGCATGGGATGCATGAGGCACGCTTTCGATGGCAAAGATCAGGCGCGTTGCCGATGACGAGGCAGGCGCGAAACTGGGTATTGTAGTGAATAACGAGGATACGCTCAAAAATATCCGGGTAGTGCTCACACGCCCGAGCCATCCCGGCAACATTGGCGCGGCGGCACGCGCCATGAAAACGATGGGGCTCGACGACCTCGCGCTGGTACAGCCGCGCGCGTTTCCGCATCCCGAGGCCGACACGCGCGCCCGCGGCGGCCTGGACATCGTGCGTGCCGCACACCTGTATGACAGCCTGGAAGACGCGTTAGCCGACTGTGCATACGCGATTGCGACCAGCGCGCGCCACCGCGAGATGCGCCATGAAACGATGGACGTGCGCACGGCAGCGCACGCGGCCCTGGCAACCGCGCGCAGCCAGCGCGTCGCGATCGTGTTCGGCAACGAGAGCACGGGCCTGACTGCGGAAGAAGCGCAGCTGTGCCGATTGTGGGCGCACATACCTGCCGATGACGGCTATAGCTCACTCAATCTCGCTTCGGCGGTGCAGGTATGTGCCTACGAATTGCGCATGGCAATGCTCGCTCCTGCGAGCGCGGAGGCAGAAGCACCGCAGCTTGCCAGCGTTGCGCAGGTCGCGCAGCTGCACAGACAACTCGTTGCTCTCATGAGCCGGGTGGGCTATCACGATCCGCAGCGTCCGCGCCAGCTGTTGCCGAGGATGCGCCGGCTGTTTGCGCGCGCGCAGCTCGAGGTCGACGAGGTCAACATCCTGCGCGGATTCCTGAAGGCGCTCGATCGGGAGCGCTGAAGTGCGGGGCAACCGAATAGTTGATAAAATTCGTAAGTTACTGCGGCCACGCCGCCACTTTATCCAAGCTTAAACATGTTTTCACGAATCAGAGCAGACATCGCCGTCGTATTCCAGCGCGATCCGGCCGCCCGCAATGCATGGGAAGTGATCACCTGCTACCCGGGGTTTCACGCAATCCTGATGCACCGGTTCGCCCACTGGCTGTGGAATGCGCGCCTGCACTGGCTGGCGCGCTTCGTCTCACACCTAGGTCGCTGGCTGACCGGCATTGAGATACATCCTGGCGCGCGCATCGGGCAGCGCTTTTTCATCGACCACGGCATGGGAGTGGTGATCGGCGAAACCGCGCAGATCGGCGACGATTGCACGCTGTACCACGGCGTTACTCTCGGCGGGACCAGCTGGAACAAGGGCAAGCGTCATCCTACGCTCGAAAACAACGTGGTAATCGGGGCGGGCGCCAAAGTGCTCGGCCCGGTCACGGTGGGGGCGGGTGCGCACATCGGTTCCAATGCCGTGGTCGTGAAAGACGTGCCGCCCGGGGCGACGGCGGTCGGCATTCCGGCGCGCATCATCGACAAGGAATATACGAGCGCGGGTTTTACCGCGTATGCGGTGGGCAGTGACATGAACGATCCGGTCGCCAAGGCGATCCACGAGTTGATCGACCACAACCTGCGCAGCGATGCGCGCATTGCCGAACTCAGCGCGCAGATCCAGGCGCTCAGCGCTTCCAGGGCGGGCCCTGCCGATCCTAAGGTTGACTGAACTGGTCGGGTATACTATACTTGAGTAAATCGCTACAGTATAGCGGTAGCGATCAATTACTCCATAGAGGCTTGCGATGAGGCTTACCACCAAGGGACGTTTTGCAGTGACCGCCATGGTCGATCTGGCGATGTGCGAGGGCGATCATCCGGTGACGCTCGCCGAGATCAGCCAGCGTCAGAAGATCTCGCTCTCTTATCTGGAGCAGTTGTTCGGCAAACTGCGGCGCAGCGAACTGGTCGACAGCGTGCGCGGACCCGGCGGCGGCTATCGCCTTGCGCGCGATATGGAAACGGTTTCGGTTGCGGCCGTCATCGCCGCGGTCGACGAGCCGATCGACGCGACCCAGTGCGGCGGTAAGGAAAACTGTCATGACGATCACAAGTGCATCACGCACGACTTGTGGACGAACCTGAACCAGCACATCCTCGACTATCTGGGCGCCGTCACCCTCAAGCAACTGGTCGAAGAGCAGAGGGCGAAGCAAACGGGTGTGTCCAAGGTGCGCGACATGCGCCTCACGCGTCCCAAGCCGGATCGGACCACGCTCGCGGCATAGGTTTTACGGCGATGGCGCACATCTATCTGGATCACAACGCGACGACGCCGCTAGACGAGCAGGTGCTGGCGGAGATGTTGCCGTACTTGCGCGAGCACTACGGCAATGCGTCGAGCCGCCACGAGTTCGGGACGCGGGCGCGCGCAGTGGTGAGCCGTGCGCGGGAGCAGGTCGCGGCGCTGGTCGGCGTTGCGCCTTCGCAGGTCGTATTCACGAGCGGCGGCACGGAAGCGAACAACGCCTTCATCAGCGGCGCGGCCGGCATGCTCAAGGCCACCCAGATCGCGGTAAGTGCGCTCGAACACCCGTGCGTTGCCAAGCCTGCGCAGGCGCTCGCGCGCCGCGGCTGGAAAGTGCGCAAGCTTGCTGCGGGTCGAGACGGGCGCGTCGACCTTGCTGACGTAGCGCTCGCGTTAGCACAGCCGACCGCCATCGTGTCGGTGATGCTGGTGAACAACGAAACCGGCGTCATCCAGGAGGTGGCAACGATTGCGGAACAGGCGCGCGCAGCACGCGCCTGGATGCATACCGATGCGGTGCAGGCGCTCGGCAAGATCAAGGTGGATTTCAACGAGCTCAACGTGCATGCGATGACGCTCTCCGCGCACAAGATCTACGGCCCCAAGGGCGTCGGCGCGCTGGTGCTCGACAAGCGCATCGAGCTCGAGCCGCTGATCAAAGGCGGCGGGCATGAAGGCGGCATGCGTTCCGGCACTGAAAACGTCGCCGGCATCGTCGGCTTCGGGGCAGCCTGCGAGTTTGCGCAGTTGCGGCTGGCAGGACTTGCGCCGCGCTTGGCGGCGCTGCGTGATGAACTCGAGCGCGGGCTTGCCGAACTGGGCGCGACGATTTTTGGCGCGGATGCGCTGCGCGTGTCCAACACTACGTACTTTGCGCTTCCCGGCATCGACGGCGAAACGCTGGTGGTGGAGCTGGACAAAGCGGGCTATGCGGTGGCGAGCGGGGCGGCGTGCTCGAGCACCAGCACGGAGCCCAGCGCAACGCTGCTCGCGATGGGCGTCGATCCTATACAGGCGCGCGGCGCGGTGCGCGTGAGCCTGGGCAAAGACAATACGCCGGAGCACATCCAGAATTTCCTGCGGGTTCTTCAAACGGTGGTGGCGAGACTCATGCACATGAGCGCGATGGCAGTTTAACTTCAACCAGCAGCGGTAACGGACAGGTAGAGCAGCGATGGCAATTACGATGACGGAAAGCGCGGCGCGGCAGATTCAGACGCAGATCGCGAAACGCGGCAAAGGCATAGGCTTGCGCGTGGGCGTGAAGAAGGTCGGCTGTTCCGGTTTTGCTTATACTTTCGACTATGCCGACGAGGCTCACGGTGACGATGCGCTGATCGAGGCGCATGACGCAAAGCTGGTGGTCGACCACGAGAGTCTGGCTATCCTCGATGGTTCGCGCCTGGACTTTGTCAAAGAAGGCCTCAAACAGGCATTCAAGTTCGACAATCCGAATATCACGGCGACCTGCGGTTGCGGCGAGAGCTTCAGCATCAACGCGCAGGACGATAAGGCCTAAGCGCCGACCACCGTCAACCTGGATTCCTGATCGATGAGCACTGCACTTCAAAACCTGGTCAACCAACCGTATAAACACGGTTTCGTGACCGATATCGAATCCGATGTCGCGGCCAAGGGGCTCAGCACGGATACGATACGCATGATCTCGGCCAAGAAGCAGGAGCCGGAGTGGCTGCTCGAATTCCGGCTCAAGGCGTACGAGCACTGGCTCACCATGGAAGAGCCGCGCTGGCCCAATGTGCATTACCCGAAGATCGATTTTCAGGCAATCAGCTACTACTCGGCGCCGAAGCCAAAGAAGCTCGCCAGCATGGACGAAGTCGATCCCGAGCTGCTGCGCACCTTCGAGAAACTGGGCGTGCCGATGAACGAGCGCGCCAAGCTCGCCGGGGTCGCTGTCGACGTCATCTTCGACAGCGTCTCGGTGGCGACCACCTACAAGCAGAAGCTTGCCGATGTAGGCGTCATCTTCTGCTCGATCTCTGAAGCCGTGCGCGAGCATCCCGAACTCGTGCGCCAGTATATGGGCTCGGTGGTGCCGGCGGGCGATAATTACTATGCCGCGCTCAATTCCGCGGTCTTCACTGACGGCTCCTTCTGCTTCATTCCCAAAGGCGTCAAATGCCCGATGGAGCTGTCGACCTACTTCAGAATAAATACAGAGGAGTCGGGGCAGTTCGAGCGCACCCTGATCATTGCCGAGGACGGCGCCTCGGTGTCCTATCTCGAAGGCTGCACCGCGCCCAAGTTCGACACCAACCAGCTGCACGCCGCGGTGGTCGAGCTGGTGGCGCTCAATGACGCTGACATCAAGTACTCGACGGTGCAGAACTGGTATGCAGGCGACGAGAACGGCAAAGGCGGCATCTATAACTTCGTTACCAAGCGCGGCCTGTGCAAGGGCGTGAATTCGCGTATCTCGTGGACGCAGGTTGAGACCGGCTCCGCGATCACCTGGAAGTATCCGAGCTGCGTGCTGCGCGGCGAAAATTCGACCGGCGAATTCTATTCGGTCGCGCTCACCAATCATCACCAGCAGGCCGACACCGGCACCAAGATGATCCACATCGGCAAGGGCACGCGCAGCCGCATCATCTCCAAGGGAATTTCGGCCGGGGTTTCGAACAACAGCTATCGCGGGCTGGTGCGGATCGCGCCGACGGCTGCCGGCGCGCGCAACTTTTCGCAATGCGATTCCCTGTTGATCGGTGATCAGTGCGGTGCGCACACCTTTCCATACATTCAGGTCGGCAATCCAACCGCAAAAGTCGAGCACGAAGCCTCGACTTCCAAGATCGGGGAAGACCAGTTGTTTTATTTCGCGCAGCGCGGCATCGGCGCCGAAGAAGCCGTGTCGCTGATCATCAATGGTTTTTGCAAGGAGGTTTTTCAGCAGCTGCCCATGGAGTTCGCCGTCGAGGCGACCCAGCTGCTGGGACTGAAGCTCGAAGGAAGCGTCGGATGATAGTGAATGACAGCAAGACGCTGCTCGCGGTGCGCGGGCTGCGTGCGAATGTAAACGGCATCGAGATTCTCAAGGGCATGGAGCTCACGGTGAAGGCTGGCGAGGTGCATGCCATCATGGGGCCGAACGGCTCCGGCAAGAGCACCTTCGCCAAGGTGCTCGCCGGCCATCCGGCGTACGAAGTGACCGGCGGCAGCGTCGAATTCGGCGGCGCCGATCTCATGACGCTGGCGCCGGAGGCGCGCGCGCGCGCCGGGCTGTTCCTGGGCTTCCAGTATCCGATCGAGATCCCAGGGGTCGCCAACAGCCAGTTCCTGCGTCTCGCCTACAACACGGTGTTGACGCAGCGCGGTCAGGAAGAGCTCGACCCGCTCGAGTTCGACGACTTCGTGCGCGAAAAGATGAAGCTCCTTGAGATGAATCCGGACTTTCTCAGCCGCAGCGTCACCGAGGGCTTCTCGGGCGGAGAGAAGAAACGCAACGAGATACTGCAGATGGCGCTGCTAGATCCGCGCCTCGCGATCCTGGATGAAACCGATTCCGGCCTCGACATCGACGCGCTGCGCGTGGTGGCGGGCGGAGTGAACCAGCTGTCCCGTCCCGACAACGCGGTCGTGCTGGTCACGCACTATCAGCGCCTGCTCAATTACATCGTGCCCGACTACGTCCACGTGATGGACGCGGGCCGCATCGTCAAGACCGGCGGCAAGGAGCTCGCGCTCGAACTCGAGACGCGCGGCTATGAGTGGGAGAGCCACCCGGTCGCAACTAGCCCCGCGCCGGCATCCGCATGAGCAGGGCGCTTTCCCAGCCCCTGGTTCTCTGGGGCTTGCTGGTCGGCGACGCGCTGCTGGGCGCGACACCAGCGTCCGCGCTGACCTGGTTCAAGCAGTTGCGTGCACAGGCGGTCGAGCGCGTGGGCGTGCTGACAGTGCCTACCACACGCGACGAAGACTGGCGTTTCACCGACGTGTCGCCGATTGCGATGCTTAGCTTCCAGCCGGCACGCAACACTTCTGGGCAGACGCTTGTGGACATCGCGGGCTTCATGCTGCCCGAGGTCGCGGCGCGGCTCGTGTTCGTGGACGGCGTCTATGCGCCGCAGCTCTCACGCAACGATTCCGGCATCGTCGTCGCCAATCTGGCGGACGCAGTGCTCGCTCATGCGAGTGAGATCGAAGCGCAGCTCGCGCGGCATGCGGATTTTCAGGACAGTGTGTTCAGCGCGCTCAACACCGCATTTCTGCACGACGGCGCAGTGGTCTTGATACCGCGTGGCGTGCGCCTGGAGAAACCCGTGCACGTGCTGTACCTGGCGACACGCGAGGCGGCCGCGAGCTATCCGCGCTGCCTGCTCATTGCCGGGGCGGGCAGCGCAGCGACGCTGATCGAGGACTACCGGTCGCTGTCGGAGGTTGCTTATTTGACCAATGCGGTTACCGAGATGGCGCTCGCACAGGACGCGCACATCAAACACGTGCGCGTGCAGCGCGAGTCGGGCGTGGCTTTTCACATCGGGCAGTGTGTGGTGTCCGCAGCCAAGGCCAGCCGCTATGAGTCGGTGAGCATCGCGCAGGGCGCGCGCATTTCGCGCTACGGGCTCAACGTGCAACTTTGCGCCGGTGCCGAATGTACTGCCGACGGGCTCGCTCTGATCGACGGCGAGCAGTTGGCCGACACTCACACGACGATCGACCATGCGGCACCCGACGGGCGCAGCCGGCAGCTGCACAAATGCATCGTCGGCGGCACGGCGCATGCGGTGTTCAACGGCAAGGTCATGGTGCGGCGCGGCGCCCAGCATACCGATTCGGCGCAGGCTAGCAGGAACCTGCTGCTGTCACCGCGTGCGCGCATCGACACCAAGCCGCAGTTGGAAATTTTCGCCGACGATGTCAAGTGCGCGCACGGCGCGACTGTGGGCCAGCTCGACGCCGACGAAGTCTTTTATCTGCGCAGCCGCGGCCTGTCGGAACAGGCGGCGCGTGATCTGCTCACCTTTGCCTTTGGCGCCGAAGTCATCGAGCGCATTCCGGTCGCTGCGTTGCGCGAGCAGCTCAAGGCCCAGGCGCTGGCCTACACCCATCACTGATGCCATGAGTGCGACACCCATAAAGCTCAAACCGCGCGCCGCAGGCGCGTTCGACGTCGAGCGCATACGCGCCGATTTTCCGATCCTCAATGTCAGGGTCGAGGGCAAGCCGCTTGCCTATCTGGACAACGCGGCTTCTGCGCAGATGCCGCAGCAGGTGATCGAGCGGCTGGTGCGTTATCGTACCAGCGAGCACGCGAACATCAACCGCGCCGTGCACTATCTTTCGGAGCTGGCGACCGCGGAATTCGAGGGGGCGCGCTGCAAGATCGCGCGCTTCATCAATGCGCGCGAAGAGCGTGAAGTGATATTCACCAGCGGCACGACCGAAGGCATCAATCTGGTGATGCACGGCTATGGTCGCAAGTTTTTGAGCGCGGGCGACGAAATCGTTCTTACCACGCTCGAGCATCATTCCAACATCGTGCCCTGGCA
>CAIVHG010000032.1 GCA_903905655.1 uncultured beta proteobacterium
CCCTGTCTCGCGCTGAGCGGCAACTCGTGGTTGGCTGTTGCCGCGTAGAGCTTGTACACGATATCTGCAGAAGTGCCTGCGTGAGCGAGCAGGCCATACCGATGACGGCGCTTACTCGCCCCGCTTTTCCGGCTCCGCGGGCTCGAATCGGTATCCGCTGTCGCTGCTGCCGCGCACGTAGCCGCAGTGCGGCCAGCCGAAGTGCCCGGGCATGATCAACGTATTGCGTTCGGCGGCGCGCTTGAGGAACAGGGCGCGCGATGCCCGTGCCTGCTCGGCATGTCCATCAACCCAGGTATTGAGATGCGGCAGGGCGATCTGCAGTGCGCTGTGCATGACGTCGCCCGGGAATACGCCTTCCGCGCCACGCGAACGCAAGCGGTAGTGCAGCGAGCCTGCGGTATGTCCCGGCATGGCCTCCGCCTGCAGGCACCCCGCCACTTCGCCCGCGCCGTCGACCAGATCGACCAGCCCCGCCTGGTAGACAGGCAGCACGCTGTCTTCGAAAGCGCCGCCCATCACGTTAGGCGTGCCACGCTCATGGACGGCGCGCGCGGCCTCGAAATCGATTTTGGGGAAGAGGTGGCGTGCGTTCGGGAACATGGGCTCCCAGCGCCCGTCCACGAGATGCGTGCACCAGCCCACATGGTCGGAGTGAAAGTGCGTCACCACCACGTGGGTCACGGATTTTGCGTCCGCGCCTGCCGCGGCAAGCCACAAAGGCGTGAGCGTGTTGAGCATGTGCATGCGTTCCGACGCACGCTGTCTGCGGTTGCCGACGCCAGGATCAAACACGATCACGTTGCCGCCCGCGTGTACCACCCAGATCTGCATCGCGATGACGAAACGTTGCATGCGCGCATTGTAGTGGTGCGGCGCCAGCCAGGAGAGATGCGGATCCATCTGGCGCACGTCCAGTTCCGGAAATACGAAATCAGGCGCGTGGGTCGGGCCGATGTATTCGATGACGTTGTACACCTTGGCATCGCCGATATGGCGTGAGTAGATCATGAGTTCGTCCTGTCCGGTTTCTGGATATCGCTACTCGACACGGCGGTAGGTCAGTCTCCACAGCGTATCGTGCCGCTGCCATACGCGCGGCCCCTCCGAGAGCGTGCTACCTCCCGTCCGGGGGATGGCTCTGCTCTGCATGTGAGCACGGCCGGCGGCCTCGTCCCTAATGTCATAGATCGCGAGGAACCCAGGGGCACCGGGATCCGGGTGAAGGAACGCACGCAGACTCCGGTAACGTGCACCACACACGAAACCGTTGGCCGCAATGACTTCCGGCACATGAACATCGGTATAGAACTCGTTGAATTGCGCGAGCTCGGCGGCAGTCGCATCCGCCGGTGCGTTCATGCCGATCAGGTAGATGTACGGCGCGTCGCCGGTTTGCGCGCTGACCGGGACCTTGACCATGCGCTGCCACATCAGCCTCCACGCTGTCGTGTGCTGCTGCCACGCCGTCGGCCCCTGACTGTACTTCGGACGCTCTGCTGCCGGACCATCGTTGCGCGCGATGTAGCCAAGCGCACCGGCTTCGCTTTCGATGTCGTAAGTCGCCAGAAACCGCGGCCCGCGCGGGCCGCGCCGGTCATCCTGTGCAAGCTCGTAGCGCCGGCCGCGCAAGAAACCGGGGTTGCTGGCAAGTACTTCGCGCACGTGCGTGTTGGTGTAGAAGTGATTGAAGTCCGCCAACGCGGCGGCAGTCGTGTCGGCGGGAATATCCATACCGACCCAGTAGCTGTACGGTGCGTCGCTCATTGCTCCTGTCTCCTGATGCCAACGAAAAATCGACAAAAAATGAAATCCCGCCGTGCGGAAAAATTCAGCCGCTGCATGTCTGCGGCAAGGACCGGCTGACAGGGTGTTGAGAAAGTGGGCCTAAGGAGGCGATGGGGTCGTTCCTTTCCCATCCCGCCCCCCTCTCAGATCCCCCAATCAGGGTTGCTGAATAACGCTGCGATCTACCGATGCCTGAAGATGCCATGCATTCTTTTGCAAGGGAAACCTTCCTCAACAGCCTGTTAACGCGTCGCGCGCGAAGGCAATGCGACAATCGCGCTGCCCGTCATGGTTTGCCGGCCTCCCGGTGCCTCACCCCAGAGTAGCAGTTCGGCATGTCCGCGACCATCCTGCTTGAACAAGCGCGCGACTTTACCCTTGATCATGCAAACGTCGCCCAGGCGATCCATACCGCGCAGCTGCGTTGTGAGCTTCAAAACCACCCCGTGAGCACCGATCCAGTCGGTCACGATCTGGCCAAGGTAGGCGACCTTCAGATTGCCGTGCAGGATGAGACCCGGCATGCCGAGCGCGCGCGCGACCTCTGGATCGTAGTGATATTCGAGGAAGTTGCCGGAGGCGCCGGCATACATGACCAGATGCTTGAGCAAGGGGCGCTTGGGCAGTGGCGGCAACTCGTCGCCTTCGGCCAAATCCTCGAAATAGCGCGGCTGCAGCCGACGCTCGGCGTCGATCGGCGGAGGTTCGGCTACGTCGCGATCGTCCGCAGCCGCCGGCGGAGCCGCCGCGGCTGCCTGTTTCTGGCGCTGATCCTCCTTCGGGC
>CAIVHG010000033.1 GCA_903905655.1 uncultured beta proteobacterium
GCGCGCCCGATGAGCGCCGCATCCGACTCAGCATAGCCATCGGCCAAGCGCGTGAGCCAGGCAGTGAGTCGCGCATCAGCGTGCGCGGAGACGACTTTCAACTGAGGTGCAGGTGCCAAGCGATCAACTCCGGGTTGTATTTTTCAAAGTATATAGCACGCCATATCAGCGCACCGGCGCTGCAGCGCGGTCACAAGACCTGGACTATCCCAATGAATAAAAAGGGTTAAGTGGAAAACCCGCGGGGTGTAAAACACGGATATCACCGACGCCGCATTTAGTCGCCTGTTGTCATAGCCGTTACTTAGGAATCATAATGTATTCCCCCTGCAATCTTGGGATTGCGGAGCCTCACACACTGGGAGCGGCAGATGGTTCAGAGGCGCTTAAGATCATTGCTCAGCGCAGCAGTCATGGCCGCAGCAAGCCTAGGTGCAATCAGTATTGCGCGCAGCGCAGACCTGGCTGCAGATGCGCGCGCCGACGGACAGGTGGCGCCCGCCTTGGCCGATCGGGTGCGCTTGCTGCTCAACCCCGGCACTGTGGGACTCAAACCCCAGTCGCGTTCTATCGACGGCATCGAACTGCCCTATGGCATAAATTACAACTACAGCTATAGCAACGACGTCCGTTCGTTCACATTCATGATGCCGATGGATGAAAAGAGCGCATGGGGCATCGGGCTCAATCTGAATCTCAAAGTGCCGCAGGCACTTGAAGCCATGCCGCCTTCTGCGCTCGGCCTGCAGCCGAAGCGCACTCCAGGACTTGGTCTGACGGTGCAAAGAAAGTTCTAAGGCAAGCACGCTACCGCTTTACGAGCGTCATTGATGCTCCGTCGGTGGTCATGACCAGCCTTTTCAGAAAGGACATGCCGATCAGCACCGGCATGTCATTTTCGCCCACCGCGCCTTCCACCTGCCGCAGCGTGATATTGCCCACCGTCACGGAATCGAGCATCACCGCGCGGTTCGCCACCGTACCGTTAGCGGTAACTACCTGCAGCCTTCTGCCTCTCTCATAGGAAATCCCCAAATCCTCCGCGGTCCGCGCGCTCATGGATACCAGCGTAGCGCCGGTATCGATCACGCCGCGCACGCCCTTGCCATTGATCGTCACCATGGTCGCATACTGTCCGCTCGCATTTGCACGCAGCGAGACGACCTGGGCCCCGCCCTGCGCATGCGCTAGGCAAGCGTTGCCGAAACACTCCGGCGCGGCGCGCAGACGATCCAGATTCGCATGCCGCTGGGCCCAATTCTTCGCGACCTCGTCTCCATGCGAAGCTGCGCGGCCATACCAGTAGACAGCCTTGTCCGTACAACGCGAGACCAGGTAGCCAGCCTCGTAATAGACCGCCAGATCGCGTTCTGCGCGGGCGCTTCCGCGGGCAGCGAGCCGTTGTGTCTTGACGAATTCAGAATGCGGCGCCGCAAGCGCCCGCTGATTGTCACTATCGTCCGGCGCAAAATAGCGTTCTGCATCGCAGGCAACAGCAAGGTGCGGCGCAACGCAGAGTGTCGAGGCGATACAGATGACTGCGAATGCGCTGCGTAGGGTTTGCATGATGAAAATGTCCGAACGAAGATAGTCCGACGTCATTGTAGGTTGCAGCATAGGCCTGCAGTAGGTGATATTGCCCGGTTCCTTCCCGACTTCGCGAATGGACGGCTGCGCCGCGCTTTCACTGCGGTTCGTCGTCATCGTACCGGTCCCAATGAGAGGACGGCGCGTGCCAGTAGCGTTGATAGATGCTCCGGTAGCGCGCAACGTCCACGCGGCCGTCGGCGGCAGCGGTCAACATGAGCGCGCCTTCCAGATCGGTGCGATAGATGCGGCTGCCGAGCGCGCGATAGCGGTCGAGCACCTCTTCCTTCGGATGTCCGAAACGGTTGCGGTAGCCGGCGGTGACGAGCGCAATATCGGGGTTCACGCGTTCGACGAATTCCTCGCCCGAGGAAGTGCCGCTACCGTGATGCGGAACCACCATGATCTGCGAGCGCAATCTGTCCAGCGCGCCAGCGAACAATTCGCGCTCCGACTTTTGCTGGATGTCCGCAGTCAACAATACGCTCGCCTGCGCACTGGCGACGCGCAGCACGCAACTGCGATCGTTGCCGCGCAACTTCTGATCCTCATAGCGTTCCGGCCGCGGATGCAGGAACTCGAATTCGATCCCATCCCAGCGCCAGCGCGCGCCAGCAACACAGCGCTGTGCCGATCCGGCGTGTACGGCGAGCGCCTGCGCATCCGCAAGCGACGACCACAGCATGACGACAGGCATCGCCTGCAGCACCGAAGCCGCGCCGCCGCTGTGATCGCTGTCGTCGTGGCTCACCACCATGGCGTCCAATGCGCTCACGCCCGCGGCGCGCAGATACGGCACGATGACGCGATTGCCGCTGTCGACTTGCGGCCCAAACGCCGGGCCGGTGTCGTAGAGCAGCGCATGGGTGCTAGTCCGCACGACCACCGCCAGCCCCTCGCCTACGTCGAGAACCGTCAGCGCAAACGCTCCCTCTACGGGCGCAGGCAGCCTCACCAGCAACAAGGGCAGCAGCGCCACGCCGCCTACCCAGCGCGCAGGGAAACCGCGCGGCAGCAGCAGCCACGCTATGCCGGCCACTGCGACCACGACAGTCCAGGTCATCGGCGCATGCTGCTGCCACACTGCGGCTGGCAGTGCGCTCATCCATTCGAGCAGGTTCCCGCATGACTCCATTACGGCATGTGCCAGCCGCAATAAAAGCCCCAGCCCCGGAATCACGCCGGCCAGGGTGAGCGGCACGACAATCCAGCTCACCACCGGAATCGCAAATGCATTGGCGAGCGGTGATATGAGCGAGACCTGCTGGAACAACGCGAGCAGCAGCGGCACCAGGCCGACGGTCACCGCCCACTGCACGCGCAGCGTCGCATGCAGCCAATGCGGTGGTGCGATGCGGCAGGTGGAGACATAGAGAATCACCGCCACCGCGCCGAACGACAACCAGAAGCCGGGCGCCAGCACCGCCCACGGATCGATGACGAGCACGGTGAACAGCGCGCCACTCAGAACCACCGATGCGCAAGTCAGCCGGCCCATCCACAGCGCGACCGCAACAACCGCAAGCATGTAGACGGTGCGCTGAGCCGGTACCGCATAGCCAGCGAGCCACGCATAGAGCAAAGCGACGCTCACGCCCGCGATCGCTGCCGCCTTGCGTGCCGGCAGCCACAGCGTCAAGCGCGCGCTTCTGCGCCACAAAAAATAGATGAGCGCGAACCCCAGGCCGGAGAGCATCGTCACGTGCAGGCCTGATATGCTCATCAGGTGATTGACCCCGGTGCGGGTGTACACCTGCCACTGCGACGGCGGGATTGCGCGCTCATCTCCGATGGCGAGCGCCGCCAGCACCCCCGCGTACGGCGCATCCGGCAGCACGCCGTGGATGCGACCGCGTATGGCCTCGCGCGCGCGTTCGATGAGATAGCGCGGCTGCATGACGCCATCGGAAAGCCGCACGTCCGCCGGACCGGCGCGCACATAGCCTGTGGCGCGGATGCCGCGCTCAAGCAGCCATGCCTCGTAATCGAAACCGTGCGGGTTGAGATTGCCGTGCGGTCGTTTCAGCCGCACCGTCAAAACCCAGCGCTCGCCCGCATGCAGCGATGGCAGGCTCGCTGGCCGCGCGCCCCCCAGGCAGCGTACCCCGCCATGAAAGCGCGATATAGCCGGGCACCGTCGCCTGCGCGGTGATCACGCGCTCCACGTCGAATTCAAAACGCAGGCTGCGCTCGTAGGGCTGCGGCATGTTCGCGACGACACCGACGAGCTCGATGTCGCGCCCTTCCCAATCGGCTGGCAGCGCATCAGCCAGACGCTGCTGCGCCATCCATCCCGACCACAGCACCCCGCTTGCCGCAAACATCGCCGCGATCAGCGCATAGCGTACCGCGGTCCAGCGCAGGCGCCGCGCCACGAAAAATGCTGCAAGCAGCGCGGCAAGCGCCAGCCAGTACTGCTGGAAGTCTGGAAGCTGAGCCTGGTTTTGCAGCCACCATATGCCCGCGGCAAAGCAAAGCACATAGAGGCGCATGAGGGAGCCCGCGGTTAACCGTATACCTGCAGTTAACGCGCGGCGCGCGGATTCGAATGACTTGCGGCGGCATAACGCCGCCGCCGGGCCGCTTACAGTTTGAGCAGGCGCGCGGCGTTGCCCTGCAGAATCAACTCTCGATCGCTCGCCGACAACTCTGTCAGTCGATCGACTACATCCACCGGGCGCGTGTGGCTCATGTCAGCAGGATGGTCGCTGCCGAGCACGATGCGATCGGCGCCCATCTGACGGATCAGGTTCATGAGGATCTCGTCACTGTGGGTAACGGTGTCGAAATGGAAACGGCGCAGATAAGTCGAGGGCGGCCGCGGCAGCTTGGCCTCGCGCCGCACCGTCGCGCCGTGGTCCATGCGCCCGATGAATGTGGGAAAAGCGCCGCCCGCATGTGCGAGCACGAAATCCAGCTTGGGAAAAGCATCCAGCACGCCGCCGAACATCAGGCATGCCGCCGCGACCGCGGTATCGAAGCCGTTGCCGAGGAAGTTCATCAGGTAATACTTGCTCAGGCGCTCGGCGCCGAGGTTCTTGAAGGGATGCAGGAACACCGGCAGTTCGAGTTCTTCGCACTTGGCGTAAATCGGCCAGTAGCACTGCTCGTCGAGGTTCTTGCCGTTGATGTTGGTCGCGATGTAGGCGCCGCGAATGCCGGGCAGGCGCGCTGCACGCTCCAGTTCCTGCAGCGCGAGTTCCGGCGCCTGCATGGGCAGCGACGCGAGTCCGAGAAAATGTTCGGGATGACTCAAATGCGCGGCCGACAGCGCATCGTTATAGACCTGGCAGAGCTGGTGCGCGAACGCCGGCGGCACCGACAACAGCAGGACAGTCGGATACGCGAGCGACAGCGCGTGCATGCCGACCCGCGCGGCGGACATCGCCTTCAGGCGTATGTCGAAGTTCGTATATTCCTTGGGAAATGCATATGACCAGCCGGGGATTTCAACGGTCACCTGATTGCGCTCGTTTCTGCCGACGCGCACGCCGTTCGCAGCACCTTCTTTTTCGATGAGCTCGATCCACTGCGGTGGAATCCAGTGTGTGTGCACGTCGATCGTATTGTATTTAGGCGCCATGGCACGCGCCTCCACCGTTGCGAACCGCTAACACCTGCATGAATCCACTGTTCGACATCATCCTACGGCTCCTTTCAATGCACCCCGCAGCTTATGCCTATGCATCGAACGCAGCGTTCCTTCACGCCGGCTCGAGCACCCCGTCGACCAGGCGCAGGATGCGCGCCGCGCGCGCCGCGATCGCGCTGTCGTGAGTCGCGATCACCAGGCTGGTGCCGAAAGCGCGGTTGAGTTCCAGCATGAGCTCAAACACGTTGCCGGCGGTCGTGCGGTCCAGATTTCCGGTCGGCTCGTCAGCGAGCACGCAGGCCGGGTTGGTCACCAGCGCGCGCGCCAGCGCCACGCGCTGGCGTTCGCCGCCGGAGAGTTCAGAGGGCGCATGCGTGAGCCGGTGCGCCAGCCCGACTTTGCCCAGCATATCGATGGCGCGTGCACGCGCCTCCACATCCGGCAACCGCCGGATGAACAGCGGCATGGCAACGTTTTCGACAGCGCTGAACTCGGGCAGCAGATGATGAAACTGATAAACGAAACCCAGCGCCTCGTTGCGCAGTCGCCCGCGCTCGCCTTCATCCAGCGACTGGATGTTGCGCCCGCCGATCACCACCTCGCCGGAGCTCGCGCGATCCAGGCCCCCGAGCAGATGCAGCAGCGTGCTCTTGCCGGAGCCCGATGAGCCGACGATCGCCACACACTCGCCCGGCGCTACCGCAAATTCCACCCCCAGCAACACCGGGACCTCGACCTTGCCCTGCCAGTAGCTCTTGCGCAGGCCGCTACAGGCGAGTGCAGCCTGCGGCGTACTCAGTTCCGTGCCGTTCACGGTCCGCGCCTCACTCATACTTCAACGCCTCTGCCGGATTGATCTTGGCCGCGCGATAGCTCGGATAAAGTGTGGCGAGCACGCTCACGGCAAAAGAAAACAGCGCCGTGAACAGCACGTCCGGTAGCAGCAGTTCCGAAGGCAGCTCGCTGATCTGGTAGACGTCCTTCGCGAGGATCTTGAATCCGAATACCGATTCGATGAACGGCACGACCACGTCGACGTTCAGCGCGAGCAGCACGCCGCACACCACCCCCGTCAGCGTGCCGAGCACGCCGATCAGCGTCCCCTGGATGAGAAAGATCTTGGTGATGCTGCCGGGGCTCGCGCCGAGCGTGCGCAGGATCGCGATATCGGCCTGCTTGTCCTTGACCGCCATGAACAGGCTGGACACGATGTTGAATGAGGCCACGGCGATGATCAGGAACACGATGAAGAACATCATGTGCTTCTCGATGTCGACGGCGCGGAAGAAGTTTGCATTGAGCCGCGTCCAGTCGGTGATGTAGACGCCGGAGCCGAGCGTGCGCGTCAGTTCGCGCCCCACCGCCCCGTACTGAAACAGATCCTTCAGCTTGAGCCGCACCCCGCTCACCTTCTCGTCCATGCGATAGAGCTTCTGCGCGTCCTCCAGGTGCATCAGCGCAAGTCCGGAATCGAATTCATAGTGGTCGACCGAAAAAATACCGACCACGGTGAACTGCTTGAGCCGCGGCAGGATGCCCGCCGGCGTCACCTGCCCCTGCGGCGCAATCAGCACGATCTTGTCGCCCACCATCACCGACAGGGCGCGCGCCAATTCCACGCCCAACACGATCCCGAATTCCCCCGGCTTGAGCGCTGCCACGCTGCCGGCGACCAGATGCCCCGCGAAATCGGAGACCTTGGCCTCTTCCTCAGGCAGGATGCCGCGAACAAAGGCGCCGCGCACCTCAGGTCCGCTCGACAGCAGTGCCTGCTGCGAGACATAGGGCGCGGCCGCCGCCACCTGCTCGTTCCTGGCAGCGCTTGCGGCGATCGTGCGCCAGTCGGCGAGCGTGTCGTTAGCACCCGTGATCTGCATATGCGAAGCCACGCCCAGGATGCGCGTGCGCACTTCGCGCTGAAATCCGTTCATTACCGACAGCACAGTGATCAATACCGTGATGCCCAGCGCGATGCCGATCACCGACACCATGGAGATGAAAGAGATGAAGCGGCTACGCTGGCGGGCACGCGTGTAGCGCAGACCGATAAACAGTTCGTAGGGACGCAAGACCGGCTTTCGGGTGAAAGCGCAAGTGTGCCACAACAGACGGATCTGCGCCGAAGTGAATGGTAAACTCCCGCGCACATCATGCATTGCACTTTGCTTATCGCAGACGCGCTGCCGCCTGGCGCATCGGACGCAGCGTCCGTCCTACGACTGCCCGCGCTCGAAGGCGCGCTCGCGCGCAGCGAACTGGTGCGGAAGGAACCATTGGCGCGCGAAGCCTGGCTGTGTCAGGCACTCGGCATCGCGCAGCAGCACGACTGGCCGATTGCGCCGCTGATGGCGGCTGCCGACGGCATTGCTGTCGGCGCAAGCTACTGGCTGCTTGCTCAGCCAGTACATCTGGCGATCGAGCGCGCGGACCCGCGACTCATAGCGGATGCGGCGGCCGATCTGAGCCTGCCGGAAGCGCAGCAACTGATCGCCGCGCTCAACGCGCACTTCGCGCCGGACGGAATCGAGTTTTACGCTGCGAATGCTGCACGCTGGTATGTGCGTGCGAGCGCACCGCAGGTGCTCTGCACCACCCCTGCCGGGGGGCTCGCCGACGTGGAGATCAAGGCGCACCTGCCGCGCGGACAAGATGCGCGCCGCTGGAAGCGCATCCTCAACGAAGCGCAGATGGTGCTGCACGCGCATCCGGTCAATGCGGCTCGCGAAGCGCGCCGGGCGCTCGCCATCAACAGCCCGTGGTTCTGGGGCGGCGGCACCCTGCCCGCTCCCGCACAGGCGCGCTACCAAAATCTCTGGAGCGACGACGAGCTCGCGCACGCGCTCGCCCTGGCGAGCGGCGCCGCTCGCAGCCAGCTTCCTCAGAATGCGCAGGCCTGGCTCTCTCAGGCGAGCGGCAAGGCGCAACATCTGCTCGTGCTCGATGCGCCCGCAGCAGCGCGGCGCGCAGGCGACCGCGCAGCGTGGGCCGAGTCGCTGTCGCAGATCGAACGCAGCTGGATCGCGCCGCTCATCGCAGCGCTGCGCGCCGGCCGCATCGAATCGCTCGACTTCGCACTCGCCA
>CAIVHG010000034.1 GCA_903905655.1 uncultured beta proteobacterium
ACTCCCACGCGGATTGCGTTGTGGCAAAATGCGGATGGATGCGAGACGCGCGACGAAGGTCGTAGCTGGACTACGATGCCGAGGAGCGCGGCGTAGCAGACGCCGCATTTTGCCGCAACCCGCAGGGACGGGGGCTTTGCGGGCGATCTGCTTTGTCGCTCGGCTTGCTAAGGGGATGACCATTAGCCGCACCTCGCTTCGCGCATCTCATCCCGCAAAGCCCCCGTCGCAACCGTGCGGGAGTTAATCAGAGGTTCCCTAAATCATGCAGCAAGAGACGAGCCTCATCGAATATCCGTGCGCGTTCCCGATCAAGATCATGGGACTGACGCAGGCCGGATTCGCGCAAGCGATATTGGAAGTGGTCAAGCGCCATGCCCCCGATTTCGACGGTGCGGCCATGGAAATGCGTGCGAGCAGCGCCGGTAAATACCTGAGCGTCACCTGTACGGTCAACGCCACTTCGCGCGCGCAGCTCGATAATTTGTATCGCGAGCTATGCGATCACCCCATGGTAGTGATGGTGCTGTGATTTACGCTGCGCAGGAAAGCAAGGTGCTCGCCGCAGCGGCCGCTCCGCTCACGCTGCAGGTGCGCGAGCTGGGGTTGATCGAGTACGGTGACGCCTGGCGCGCGATGCGGGAATTCACCGCTCAACGCAGCCCTGATACTGCGGACGAACTGTGGCTCGCGCAGCATCCGCCGGTCTATACCGTCGGCATCGCCGGGCGCGAGGAGCATCTGCCGCACACAGCCAGCGCCATCCCTGTGATCAGAACGGACCGCGGCGGACAGATCACCTATCACGGGCCGGGGCAGGTGATCGCGTACCTGTTGCTCGACATGCGGCGGCGCGGCCTGAGCGTGCGCGCGCTGGTGCGCCTGATGGAAGGGGCCGTGGTCGACCTGCTGACAGAGTTCGGCATCAAAGCCGCCGGCAGCACCGAAGCTCCCGGCGTCTATGTGGACGGCGCGAAGATCGCAGCCCTCGGGCTGCGCATCCGGCGCGGCTGCTGCTATCATGGGATCGCGCTCAACGTGAACATGGATCTAGCCCCGTACCGTTCCATAGATCCCTGCGGCTACCGCGGGCTCGCCGTCACGCAAACGCGCGCGCTGGGCATAGACCTAGCCCCCACGGCGCTGAGCAAACTGCTGGCCGGCCATTTGGCGGCGCGGTTGGCATCCGCAGCTGCTGGAATTTAACCTCATGACCATACCCATCGACAAGCAAAAAGGCGCAGCCAAGACCGCGCGCGCATTCGGCACGGCGACGATCCCGATTGTGCCTGCCGAGCGCTTGAGGAAACCCGACTGGATCCGCGTCAAGGCCGGCAACAGCGCGCGCTTTAGGGAAATCAAAAGCATGCTGCGCGAGCATCAGCTGCACTCGGTGTGCGAGGAAGCCTCGTGCCCGAACATCGGCGAGTGCTTCGGCAAGGGCACCGCCACGTTCATGATTTTGGGCGATCTGTGCACCCGGCGCTGCCCGTTCTGCGACGTTGCGCACGGGCGTCCCAAGCCGCCCGACGCCGCCGAGCCGGAGAATCTCGCGCGCACCATCGCCGCGCTGAAGCTGCGCTACGTGGTAATCACCAGCGTGGACCGCGACGATCTGCGCGACGGCGGCGCGCAGCATTTCGCCGCCTGCATCCGCGCCGTGCGCACGCATTCGCCCGCCACGAGCATCGAAGT